>CAURMD010000022.1:0-18372 GCA_963525985.1 uncultured Streptococcus sp.
AAACACCCCAAAAGTTAGATTTTTTCTGTCTAACTTTTGGGGTGCAGTTCATTCTACATCTGCTATTATGCGTTTTTATCATTTTGAAATCTTTTGCTAAAGATATTACTATAAAAAAGATTTGATTCTGCTCCTCACACAATCAAATCTTTTTTTATTAAAAACGAATCGTTTCACGTGTTTTCTCATATGAGGTAACAAAGCGATTGGTTACACCAGGCTCTGCCACTTCTAATGCTTGAGAAATCTTGTCAAATGAAGCGTGATAATCAAATTCTTTTTCAAAAATATCTAAAGCTTCGTTAAATGCTTCTTGAATGCGTTCATCAAATGAGCGATAGCGGTTAGAATATTGCAAGAGCTGCTCTGTTAAGGTTGCATATTGTACAATATTATAAGTTTCCGTTTCTAAAGCTTCCATATCATTCGTTGCAATTTCAAGAACTCGGGTAACAGATTCAATGTTAATCATTTTCTGTTCTAACTCAACCATTAAATCCTCGGTATTATTGCTTGCCGTAAAGAATAACTTCAAGAAAGTTTGTGGAATACCTGGAAGATTGCGTTTTTCCATGTATCGCTTGATAGTATGGAGACGATTGACATAAACATTGGCCTTTTGACGTGCATTGATATCATCTTTCTCAATTTGCGTCAGGCGCTCACTAACTGAAATTTGCTCATCTTCAATATCTTTTAGTTGAGTTTGTAAATCCTCAAGATTTTCTTCAAGAACTGAATAAGCTTGGGTTGGTTCTTCTTGATTTGAAGTTACCTCAACAATAGCTGCCTCAAAACTCTCTAATTCTGTCTGAATACGACGAACATGGCTTGCAGCTGTCTCAGGAAGTAAATAGGTCTTGCTCAAACGTGCAATATCTTCTCCCAATAAAGTATTATTCTCTTTCATATGTTGAAGGTAAGTTGGAAGAGTTGCAAGTAGATTTTCCACTACTTTCTGAGCAGCAATTTCTCGAGTAAAAATACCATACAAGGCATTGATTTCCTCTTGTGCCTGTCCATTCTCATACTCGGCATTATCCAATTCCAACTGACGAATATTCTCTTGGTTTTTCTTGAACGCTTCATAAAGCAAGTGGAAACGCGCTTCAATATCCGTTTCAACAAAATGATAATTAGCATCTAAGAGCTTACGATAACCATCTTCTAAATCTTCTAGTTGATCTGGTAGCTCTTTAGATAATGTTGCTGCAATTGCTGGTATACGATCAACAATATGCGTTAAAGCCAAGATATGATTTTCAGCATTATCCAAAATCACAGCAGCTTCTACTGGGTCACCTGACGAATTCAAGGTTACAAATTGTGAAAATTCAGATTGGATATTTTCTAATTGTTTTTCAATTTCATCCAAGGCTTGACCATACTGTTCTGAATTTTCAGCAACTCTATGCTGAAGTTCCTCAAATAAATCCAAAGCATGAAGAACACGACCACTATTTTTAGATTCTTGCTTCTCTAAGTCTGCCAAAGCATTGCGAATTTCAGTAATATCTTCTTCAATCAAAGTAATTTGACTCTCAATTTGATCAATTTGATGACTGGCCTTGAGAAAACGAAATGAATGGTTATAGCCTTCTGCTTCAAAGAGATTATTTTCAATATCGGCAAAAGAGTTGAGAGATAAATCGACCCATTTTTGATTCCATTCACGGAAAGCCACTTGACTTTGTCCAATCAAGTGCATATTTTTTACAGCTTCTACTTCATCATTTACTGGAAGATTGTATAGTTCTTCTTTTCTTTCTTCTAGCGCCTCTAATCTTCCCTCGTTTCGCTTACGTAGAAAGATCGCCACTACATAAGCCAGAACTAAAACGACTGCAATTGCAACCATTAAATAAATTAGTTGTCCATTAGACATATCAAACTCCTTTTTTACTTGAAACAATCGTAATGATTATATCATATTTTTTAGACCAAGGGAACTACTTCTCCCGATTTTTTAGACATCAAGTGTACTATAGACGGCATTTTCTTCGATAAATTCACGACGAGGTTCTACTCGATCCCCCATCAACATGTCAAAGATTTTATCTGCTTCTGCAGCATCGTCCACAGAAACTCTAGCCATCAAGCGATGTTCGGGATCCATGGTTGTTTCCCACAACTGATGATCGTCCATTTCACCTAGCCCCTTATAACGCTGAATAGTTGGTTTGGCACGTCCTTCACTATGGCGAGCCAAGGCTTCTTGGAGTTTAATTTCTTGATCTGCTCCTGGCTGAATATATTCTTTAATCTCGCTTCCAACCTTGACACCATAGATTGGTGGTTGGGCGATATAAACATAACCAGCTTCTAGAATTGGTTTCATATAACGATAAATCAAGGTTAAAAGAAGGGTACGAATGTGGGCTCCATCGACATCGGCATCAGTCATCAAAACGAGTTTTTGGTAACGGGCTTTCGAAACATCAAATTCTGCGCCAAATCCTGTTCCCATCGCTGTGAAAAGACTACGAATTTCTTCGTTAGCTAGAATCTTATCCATGCTTGCCTTTTCAACGTTCAAAATCTTACCGCGAATTGGAAGGATTGCTTGAAATTCACGGTTACGACCAGATTTTGCTGATCCACCAGCTGAGTCTCCTTCGACGATGAAGAGTTCTGTTTCAGCAGGATTGTTAGAAGAACAGTCTGCTAGTTTCCCTGGAAGGTTGGAAATTTCCAAACCAGATTTTTTACGAGTGACTTCACGCGCACGCTTGGCAGCCACACGAGCCTTGGCAGCCAAAATCCCTTTTTCCACGATACGCTTGGCAATCTGTGGATTTTCCATGAGGAAATCGGAGAAGGCTTCACTGAAGAGGCGATTGGTAATCTTGACCACTTCGCTATTTCCCAATTTGGTCTTAGTTTGTCCTTCAAACTGGGGATTTGGGTGTTTAACTGAGATAACTGCAGTTAATCCTTCGCGAACATCTTCCCCTGTTAAATTATCTTCATTGTCTTTCAGTAACTTATTCTTACGAGCATAATCGTTGATAACACGTGTCAAGGCTGTACGGAAACCTTGTTCATGCGTTCCACCTTCATGTGTATGAATATTATTGGCGAAACTCATGACATTTTCATGGTAACCAGTTGTGTACTGCATGGCTACCTCAACTGTGATATCATCCATCTCACCATCTGTATAGATTGGTGTATCAAAGATTACATCCTTGTTCTCGTTGATATATTCAACGTAGCTAGCAATCCCACCTTCATAATGGTAATGCTTGGTTTGTTCCAAACCTTCACGCTTATCTGTAATTGAGATTTGAAGACCGCGATTTAGAAAGGCCAACTCTTGAATCCGTTTATTTAATTTATCGAAATCAAAAGTTGTTGTTTCAGTGAAGATTTCTGGGTCCGGAGTAAAATGAACCGTTGTTCCCGTTCTATCAGTATCTCCAACCACTTCAAGATCAGCAACAACGTGACCACGACGGTATTCTTGGTAATGAATCTTACCGTTTTTGTGGACATGAACGTCTAATTGAGTTGAAAGAGCGTTTACTACTGATGAACCTACACCGTGCAATCCACCTGAAACCTTGTATCCGCCACCGCCAAACTTTCCTCCAGCGTGAAGAACAGTAAAGACAGTCTCAACGGCAGGTCGACCTGTTTTTTCCTGAATATCAACTGGGATACCACGCCCATCATCAACAACTGTAATCGAATCATCGGGCTCAATAAAGACTTGAATATGGCTAGCAAATCCAGCCAAGGCCTCATCAATTGAGTTATCAACAATTTCCCAGACTAGATGGTGAAGACCTTCTTTTGAGGTCGATCCGATATACATCCCTGGACGCATACGAACAGCCTCTAAGCCCTCTAAAACTTGAATTTGACTGGCATCATAATCTTGTGCCTGCAGATTTTTGATTTCTTCTGTCATCTTTTTCCTTTTTCTTACATGTCTAATACTTGTCTTAAATTCACGATACTGGTAAACAAGTGGGTAGCTAGTCCTGCAGCTTGCCCGGCTTCGATATCAATCGGTCGATCACCAATTACAAGACCAGAGGTAATCTGATACTTTTCTCTTAAATAAATCATGGACTCAGGATCTGGTTTTCTCTTAAAGCCTGAGTTAGAAGTCACCACTTCTGTAAAATAAGCTGCTATAGAGGTTTTTTCTAAAATTTCCAAGACTTGATCATTTCGGTGAGAGACCAAAAAATGACGGCCACCTTGATTTGAGATATCTTTCAATAAATCAGAAACTCCATCAAACAAAATCGGATGTTCAAGCTCTCTGGCTTCATTTTCCTTGTACTTTTCTAAAAAATGCTCTAAGTTGGGAGCGAATGTCTCAATCGCAAAATCAGTAGAAACCTTTAAAGCCTGATAGACACTATCATGATCTTGTGTGATACCATACAGTGCCAATGTTTCAACAAATGCAGCTGTTGAAGTTTCATAATTATCCAGTAAAGTTCCACCTAAATCCCAGATGTAATCGTGATATTTCATACCCTTCATTATAGCATTTTTTTATGAAAAAAGCGATGATTTCCCTGATTTTTCCACATAAAAAACGAGAGTTTGACTCCCGTTTTACTGATTTTTACCAAAGACATCTCGATAGAGCATTCCTGTTCGTAAAGTCTCTGCATCTCCTCCTAATTGCTCTACCAACTCGTAGGCAAAGGCAAGGGCTGTTGAAGGGCCTCGACTAGTTGTCAATTGACCATCTACCACTACTGTTTCCCTGACGTAGTGACCATCAAGAATTTGCTCTTGAACGCCGTCATAGCAAGTATACTGCTTATTTTTCAATAGCCCTGCTTGATTGAGGGCAATTGGTGCCGCACAAATGGCTGCTAGTTTCTTCCCTTCTTGCTCGAAGCTTTGCAATTCTTGAATCAAGGCCTGATTATCACGTAAATGTGCAGAACCAGGCATCCCTCCAGGAAGGACAATCATATCATAGTCTGATAAATCACCATCAAAGACACGATCTGCTCTTACTTGGATTGCGTGCGAACCTGTCACTTGCTCTTCAAAACCAACCATATCACAAGTGATATTTGCACGACGCAAAACATCTACAACTGTCAAAGCTTCAATTTCTTCAAATCCCTGAGCTAACATAACGGCTACTTTAACCATGATTTTCTCCTTATTTGATTTGTTTTAATACAACCTTTTTCCGCTTAAATGGGACTTTTCCGCTCTTTTCTTCAGCTAGATTAGTCTGGTAACTCATTGATAAAAGTAAGCCAACACCAATCAGATTACTGATAATAGCTGACCCCCCTTGAGAAATGAAAGGCAAGGGAATCCCAGTCAAAGGAAGCAAGCCCGTCACAGCACCGATATTCTCAAAGATATGGAAGAGCAACATCATAATCAAACCTGTGGAAATATAGGTGTAGAACTGGTTATTTGATCTAAGAGTAATCTTTAACATACGGTAAATCAGCATAAGATAAAGGGCAATAACAAGGACAGAGCCAATAAAGCCAAAATCCTCTGCGATAACCGTGAAAATCATATCTGACTCACGAACTGGAATAAGCAGATTAGAAGCATTAAATCCCTGACCAAATAAGCCACCACTCCCAATGGCAATCTGCCCTTGAGCCTGCTGATAGGTCGTTGTTTGAGCAAAATCAAAAGGATTAAGCCAAGCCAAAATACGGTTGATTTGGTAAGTCGGCATTCCCAATTGATGGAGAAAAGCCCGGCCGTCCTTACTGATAAAAACAGCTAAGAAACCAGCAATTCCTGTTACAGCAGTCACAAATACTGGGATAATAATTTTCCAAGAAACTCCTGATAGCAAGACGATTCCTGAGAAAATGGCTACAAAAACCAAAGCCGTCCCCAAGTCACTTTGAAGTGCTAAAAGAACTAGGACTGGAATGGTAAAGAGAATCATCCAGAAAATCAACAAGAAGTCCAGCGGAACTGTGCGTCTCCATTCCTTATGTTTTTTGGTAAACTGGACAATCACACGAGCCAACATGAGGATATAGGATATCTTCATAAATTCTGACGGCTGGAACAAGGTAACACCATTTACCGATACCCAGTTTTTGGCACCCGTTGATGCAACTAAGCTTGGATTATAAAAGACGATCGGCAAGACCATGAGTCCCAAGCCTAAAATATACAGAAAGGGGGTCACTTTCCAAAGAAATTCTGTATTAAAGAGCATGACGATAAAACCAATCACAAGCCCCAAGGCGATCCAGGCGACCTGCTGCCCTAAAATGGGCAGAATATTGTTTGGATAATCATGACTAACAGCTATATAGATAGCCACCACGCCAATAACCAGTAGAAAAAATACTGGCAATAGCAAACTATAATCGACTCTAGAGTCGAGAGAACGTTTCATATACACTAACCTTATACTTTCATACAATACTATTTATCAAAGTTCATTTAAAAAATTATCAACAGCCTCATCAACTTCGGATCGAGAGACGGTTTTAACAGTCGCTTCTTTTGCTAAAGAAGTCACTATTTGCTTGCCATATCGTTTTCCGACGATTCTTCTATCCAGAATGAGGGTTAAAGAACGTTGGTGTTCGCGTCTCATACTTCTTCCTAAAGCCTGTTTTAAACGAATAATGGCCATTGGCAATTGATAATCATAAAAGGCATTTTTCCCTTCTTGAATCAGTTCCTGATTGATTTTTTTCATCAAGGGCTCTTGGGGATTTTGGAAAGGAAGTCTTGGTACAACTTGAATCACAAAAGGATGACTTGAAAAATCAACTCCCTCCCAGAAACTTGCTGCACCAAGCAGGATTTGTTGTTCACCTTTTTCAAAGCGTTTCTTCAGTTGATGAACATCCCCATTTTTATACTGGGCCAAGTGGCTAACTGGAAGTAAATCCGATACTGCTAGAAGCATGTCTTTAGCAGTAAAGAGAACTAAAATCGGTTGCTGGAAAGCTTGAATATCCATCAGCAAATCAGCTACCTCTTTGGCGTAGACTTCTAAGGAGGTTTCTGTTACCAGAGGAAAATCTTTGACCAAGACCACTTCTTGATCCTGTTTTTTACCAGCTTCAATCTTAACAAATTTGGCTTCGGGATAGCCTAACAGGTCTGCCAAAGAAACTCTCTGACTAATCTCAAGAGTAGCCGACACTCCCAAGACTTGACATGAATCAGGCACTAAAGAAGATAGAAGAATACGGCCTGATTTCGTAGAAGAAATCTGAATTTTCTTTTGACTCGTTTCAGTTGCTTCAAGCCAGTAATCTCGGTCAGCTGTAAAATAGCGAACCAGTTCCCCAAAGCCTTCTACCTCTAATTCTGAAAAATACTGGTGGAGATTGGCCAGAGAATCTAAGATATTTTTCCTAGATTTGCCAGACTGAAATTGTTCTATCAAGTAGAGACACTCAAAGCGAATACTTTCTAGTATTCGTTGTTGAATCCTGTTTTCTTCTCCTACTAAAGCCTTATCAACCAAATCAATAATAGACTGGATATCGTAGGTCTCTTGAAGCAGATTTTCTAGAGCCAACAAAACTTTTTGGACTTCATCAATAATCAATAAACGGTCACTGACAAATTCAGGATTATCTTCCAGTCTAGTTACAAGATAGGCATGATTGGTCACTAAAAGTTTGCAGGTTTGTGCCCTTTCTTGACTACGTTTCCAAAAATCTTCCGTCACAAATAAGCTTTGAGATGATAAATTCCCGTCATGACGAAGGTCTGTTAGAAAATGTTGGTAACGGTAGAGTTGCCCAATTTCATCCAAATCCCCCGTTTCTGTCTCTGTCAACCAGACCAAGAGTTGCATTTTAAAGCGTCTAAATAAGCGATTTTCATCATTTTCCTGCAAGGAACGATAAAAGGCATCCAACTTCAAATAATTGTGTGGTCCCTTTAAAGAATGAATATCTGTATGAAATACTTCCTTGAGACGTTTAGCTTCTTCTTCCATGATCTGATTTTGAAGAATCTTTGTCGGAACACTAAGAACAATCTGACGATTTTTCACTTGGGATAAAGCTGGTAAGAGATAGCCATAAGTTTTCCCAATCCCTGTCGGTGCTTGAATCAGAGATACAGACTCATCTTTTAATAGCAAGCCAACCTCTTTAGCAAAACTTTCTTGTTCCTCCCTCACTTCAAGGTTCAATAGAGAAATATTTTTAGAAAAATCTTGAGATAGTTTTCGTAGCTCCAGGGGAGCTGCAGTTTTCTTGAAATACAGTCCTTGAACTTGGACCAAGTCTGGTGAACTCAGGATAGATTGACTTCGATAAATTTCTTCAATAACCAAGTAGGACTCATATAAGAGGGCGTCAGCCATTTCCAGCAAGCGTTCCAAGAGACCTTTAGGAAGCTGAGCCATCTTTTTCCGTAGAAATAAGAGTAATTCCGCTGTAGCTTGGGCATCTGAAAGGGCTGTGTGAGCGTGTTTAAGAGGAATTCCTAATTCTCGACACAATATCGGCAAGCTATATTTTTCCAGTTCAGGGAAAAAGACCTGGGCCAATTCGACCGTATCAACACGAGGGTTTCTTAGCTCATAACCTTCAAAAAATAAGTTTTCCGCCAAGAGATTGGCATCAAACTGAACATTATGGGCTACAAAAATCCCATCCTCCACCAAGTCAAAGATTTTTCTGGCAACTTGCGAAAAATCAGGTGCTTGCGCCAGACGTTGGTCTGTCAATCCTGTCAGTTCTTTGATATGGGCATCCAAAGGTTCATGTGGATTGACATCCGTCGTATAGTGATCGACGATTTTTCCATCCTCAATCACGACAATTCCCACTTGGATAATTTTAGCCTTACTACCTGTGCTAGTTGCCTCTAAATCCACCACAACATAGCGATTACCAATCATTTTCATTATAAAAAATTATACCAAAAAAAGGGCCATTTGGCACCTGCAAACATGGGATAATTTTCAAACTCAAGAAGGTTACTTGTGTTAAAAATCCCAGCAAACAGAGCATCCTAGCCTACTTATTTTTTTGAAAATATTGGAGAATAAGAAAAATTGAGAGAAGAAATGTTTGCGTCTTCCTTCTCTCAACGAATCATTTACTTTATTTAACCATGTCAGGATCGTAGTCATAAAATCCTGTATCAAGGAAACGGTTTTTAGGGTGTAACTTGCGTACTTCCTCATCCAGCAAGAAGGCTTGGTCATGGCTAAAGTTGCCCTCTTGGATCAAGCTACGCGCTTGGATAAAGAGTTTTGCAATCTCAACAAAGTTCTGACCAGGTGTATAGAGCCCTTCTAGTTTCCAGTGAGTGAAACCATGCTCCACCAATTCTGTCAATTTTGTCATCAAATCAAGGTCATTGTTGGCAAAGATGTGGGTACCATGATTGTCTTCAAAAATGGAATAGTGGCTCTCTGGGTCACTCGGCTCAGCCAAGAAGAGATCACGCTTGCGCGTCTTTTCATCATCGATATGCGTAAAGTTATAGTAGTTTTGCAAGAGTGGACGTTTAGAATGATGAATAACACTAGCTCCGTAAACCAAAACTTCAGCAGGAATTTCCAAAATCTCTGGCATTTTAAAGAGTTCAGCTGATGGAATTTCACGCGCCAAAACAGCCTCAGATGCGCCAGCCTTTTGTCCCCAGAAGTTAATCTGACGACTGCTTGTTACCATAGTCGAAGCATCGTAGATGGTCTTAAATGAATAACCATCGCGGTTGACTACGTAAAAGACACCTGCATCCCCAATCGTAATGTAGTCTATCTTGATTTCTTCCAAAAAGTCTAAGAAAGGCTTGATACGGTCCATCATATCTTGGTGCATGAGGGCGTTAACCGCAACAATCAATTCCTTACCAGCTTCATGAACCAGCTTAGCGATTTCACGCAATTGGTCATGACTAAAGGTTGTTGGCAGACGAAGGCCAAAATCTTTCTCACCGACATAGATACGGTCTACGCCAGCTTCGAGCAGTTGTTCAACTTGTTCAATACTTTCAGCAGTTGCTGTAATGATAATCTTTTCCATAAGAAAAATTATACCACATTTCTGGAAAATCAGCTATTCTTTGAAAATGAAAAGGTACTTTATTCTTTTTGTAACCTTTCTGTAATAATTCTCTGCTGAAAAAATGATAAAATAGGTATGTACTGTTAAGGAGAGAATAATGCCCGTAAGAAAATTACAATCCTATGAGGTAGACTATCAAGAAGAATTAAACCAGCAACTTCCTCATTATCAAGCTTATGCACCTGAAGCACAAGCTGATAGCAATCTCAAAGAAATTTTATTTTTTGTCAATATCGCTGTTTTTTGTATCTGCATTGCCATCTTTAGTTTTATCTTTTTATCATTAAAATTAACAACTGTGCTCGCCTTACCTGCAGCAATAGTATCCAGCTTACTTGTTTTAAAAATCCAACGCTCTATTATCAAACGAAAACTTAAAAAATAAACATATCGCCCCATCCGGAGCGATATGTTTATTTTTTCTTTTTCGATGGTGTGTGGATGGCAATCTTCACTTCAAAGATTGTTCCCTTTGGTTTATTATCTTTGACAGTAATGGTTCCTTTAAGCGCATCTACAATTTGCTTGGCCAGAGATAATCCTAAACCAAAACCACCTTTTTGGCGGGTTCTAGCCTTGTCCACTCGATAAAAACGATCAAAAATTTTCTTCTTATCTTCTGTCGAAATACCGACTCCATTATCAGAAACCAGTAAATACAGATTGCGATCGGTCGCCGAGATAAGAAAATCAATTTCACCATCCTCTTCAGTATACTTGACAGCATTATCAAATAGGATAGTCATCAACTGCTTCAAGAGAAGCTGATCTGTGACAATCGTGCGATGAATACGATTTTCAAAACGGAAGACACGGTCATTTTCCGAAGCAATCATCTCATAGTTTGTGAAAGTCGTATTGAAAAAACTAGTTGGAACTTCTGCAAGCTCCGGCTTAATCCCATCATCTCTCCGAGCTAAGTTCAGCAAGTTTGTCGTCAAAAAACGCATATTTCGGACTTCTTCCAAACTCGATGCAATGCTTTCGCTCACATCCATAATGGTAGCTTCCGGCTTACGGAAAAGGGTCTCTAAGCGATTTTGCAAAACTGCAAGTGGAGTTCGTAACTCATGACTGGCATTTTCCACAAAGGACTGTTGCTTCTGCATGCTCTCAAGCAGGGGACGAACACTGACCCTAGCTAGATAGAGACTGGCAAGCAAAGACAAAATCCAGAAACTTGCCATCACAATCACAATCAATTGCTCATGCTTTTGACTGGCCTGCTCCAACTGACTGGTATTAATCAAGACAGCAGCATACTTGATATTGGTTGAAACCGAACTGATATTCGTTTCCATCAAAATCATGCGATAGATTTCTTCCTGTCCATAGCTATTAAAAACCTGAATCTGATAGATATGTCCTAGTTCTTTTTTCTCTAACTTAATCTTATCCAATCCCAAAAATCGATTTCCAGAAAGGAGCTGGGTAAAATTCTTATCAAAAAGAATGACTTCTGTGTTAGAACTGACATTGGGTTTTATCTCAGTCTTGCTAGTATCTGTAGCGGCATTTTCTAAATCTTTAATCTCTTCTGTTGCCCTATTTACTGCCAGCTGAATAACTGCCTGAGGATTTTCACTCAGTCCGTGGAGCTTATCATCCACTGAAGTATAGAGACTCGAGTGCATGACCTGCAAAATAATCAGAGTCATGGTAGAGAAAATCAAGGTAAAGACACCAAAGTTGCGGATAAAATAACTAAAGTCATCCGCATACCATGTTTTTTTTAGTTTACTGAACATCTTTTAAAATATACCCAACACTGCGCAAGGTTTGTAAATTCTCTGCAAAAGTGGTTCCTTTTAATTTCTTACGGACTTTTGAAACATAGACTTCGACAACCGAAATCGTTGTGTCACTATCAAATCCCCATAGACGATCAAAAATCTGCGTCTTAGGCAAAATAACATTTTGATTTTGAAGGAAATAAACCAATAAATCGAACTCTTTACCCAGCAATTCGACAGGAGTATCTTCAACCTTAACGGTATTGGTTGATAAATTGATGAGAATATCTCCATAAGATAGCGTATTTTCATTAAACTTGCCTGAACGTTTGAGAAGGGCCTGAATCCGCATCTTGAGTTCTTCTAGGTAGAAAGGCTTGGTCAGATAATCATCCGCTCCCAGTTCAAATCCATGTCCCTTGTCATCCAAACTTTCTTTGGCAGTCATGATCAGAACTGGTGTCGTAATTCCCTTTTCACGCAATTCTTTCAAGACTTGGAAGCCATTTTTTTCAGGTAACATTAAATCGAGCAAAATCAAGTCATAGACGCCACTTTCAGCTTCGTAGAGACCTTCTTCACCATCAAATACCTGCATGACATCCGCAAAATCGTCTAAAAAGTCAAATACTGAATTTGACAGGCCTAGGTCATCCTCAACCAATAAGATTTTTATCATGAGAAACTCCTCCTTATTAAAACCATTATACCAAATTTGCCTTAAAAAAAACTCAACTCCCTCTCACTTTAAGAGAGAAAGTTGAGTTTTTATTATTTTACGAATGTTTAAGCTTTCCCATATTGAAGAACGACTGCTTCCACTGCAGCTTTTTCACGGTTAATCAAGTCAACACGCGCTGCAATTTCCTTGATTCCCATACCGATGTTACGGCTAAGAGCAAGGTCAGAAAGTTGTGGCTCAAAGAATTCCTTGTACTCTGCCAAACGTTGCTGAGTCTTAAATACGTGAGCAGGAAGGATAACAAAGCTATCAAAGCTCATATCTCCACCAAGAGCTGCCTTAATCCAAGCCCAGTTTTCACGAGACCAAGACCATGCTGTTTCCTGAGTTGCTTGATGGTTTAAGAACTGGAAGTACCAAGCAGACAAGTCCTGCGGTTTCACCACAAATTTGTCCTTCCAAGAAGCAATCAAGGTTTGGATATTGTCCGCATCTGTACTATAGGCAAGAGCGGCTGCCAACTGACGTTTAAAGACAGCATCTGTTGCGTGCGTATAAGTATCAAGATAAAGTGCTAACAAGTCTTTGGTCTCATGATGTTTCATTTCATTGATCAGAACTTGTGAGCGAATAGCTGCTGGAAGTCCTGCAAGATTCTCCTTGTGAGCCGCGAAGATTTGGCTAGCGACTTGACTAGCTTCTGCATCATTTGAGCGAATCATCATAGAAATGGCTAACTGACGAACCAATTCATCCTCATCTGATTCTCCGTCTTTAGCTTCAAAACCAAGACGGTCATAGTTGTGACGAGCCAATTTAGCAACCAAGGCTTTGAAGGCTCTTTCAGCTTCTGTTCCTTCATCGATAAAGCGCTCAAGGGCAGAAATTACTTGAGAAACAGCTGAAACGACAAGGTAAGATTCTTCCTTAGCTAGTTTATCAAGAACTGGGAGCAAATCAGCATAAGAAATGTGTCCTGCTTCAGCAAGCAAGCGACGTTCTTGAACGATTTGCAGTTTACTTGTGTTATCAAGCTCAACTAGGTCAGCAAGAACTGCATCCAACAAGTCTCCTTGATAGTCTGTAATGTAGTGTGCTGTATTTTCAGTGTTGAGACGAAGTGCTGTTTTGTTTTCAGCAAGAAGAGCTGCGTAGCCAGGGATTTCGATGCTTTCAGTTTCGAGTGTATCAGGCAAGCCTTTCCAGTTGCTGTTTAGTGGCACAACCCAGAGACGGTTCTTGTCTTCGTGCTCACCGATGAAGAATTGTTTTTGTGAAATCTTCAAGACATCATTTTCAACTTTGACAGTGAGAACTGGATAACCAGGTTGTTCCAACCAAGAATCCATGAAGGCTGCAACATCACGTCCTGACGCTTGACCAAGGGCATCCCAAAGGTCACGACCAATTGTATTGCTGTACTGATGTTTTTCAAAGTAGGCATGTAAACCTTTGGCAAAATCGGCATCACCTAGCCAACGGCGAAGCATGTGCATGAGGCGACTTCCTTTGGCATAGACGATAGCTCCGTCAAAGAGCGTATTGATTTCATCTGGATGTTTAACTTCGACGTGGACAGACTGAACGCCATCAGTAGCGTCACGTTCAAGAGCAAGAGGTACTCCACCTGTTTGGAAATCTTCAAAGATATTCCAGCTTGGTTCAATAGCATCCACACAGACGTACTCCATCATGTTAGCAAAGCTTTCATTGAGCCAAAGGTCATCCCACCATTTCATAGTTACGAGGTTACCAAACCATTGGTGAGCCAATTCATGGGCAACAACAAGGGCAACTTGTTGACGGCTAGCAAATGTAGAGTTCTCATCCACAACCAAGTAAACTTCACGGTAGGTCACCAGACCCCAGTTTTCCATAGCACCAGCTGAGAAATCAGGAAGGGCGATATGGAGAGATTGAGGAATTGGGTACTTAACTCCATAGTAATCTTCGTAAAACTCGATAGAGCGAACAGCGATGTCCAGTGAGAAATCAAGGTTAGATAGTGGGTGGGCTTTGGTTGAGTAGACACCTACGAGGGTACCGTTTTTAGTTTTAGCCGTCACACCTTGCAAATCACCCGCAACAAAGGCTAACAAGTAAGAAGACATGCGAGGTGTTGTCTCAAACTTCCAGATACCTGTTTCCTTACGGTTTTCAGCATCGATTTCTGGCATGTTAGACAAGGCCAATTCACCTTCTGCTTGGTCAAAACGTAGAGAAAGGTCAAAAGTCGCTTTGGCTTCAGGTTCATCCACACATGGGAAGGCTTCGCGCGCAAAATGGCTCTCGAACTGAGTAGACAAGACCTCCTTCTTGACTCCATCAACTGTGTAGTAAGAAGGATAAATCCCTGTCATGTTATCTGTAATTTTTCCTGAGAAAGAGATAACCACTTCAACTTGACCTGCTTCTGCAAGTTCAAAATGAAGGGCTTCATTTTCATGGTCAACTGTAAATGGACGAGCTTGACCTGCAACTTCTATAGAAGCGATTTCCAAGTCTTTTTGGTGGAGGGAAATACGGTCACTCTGTGCTTGACCAGTGATGGTCACCTTACCAGAAAACGTCTTGGTCTCACGACTCAAGTCTAAAAATAAATCATAATGTTCAGGAACAAATTGCTTAATAAAATGTTCAACTGCTTGCATAGTTTTCTCCTATTCTAAGTTTAAGAGCTAGAGCTCTTCTTCAAACAAACTTATTATATCATGTTTTGCTTAAGAAAAAAGGATTGGACGGTGATTTCCAAAACTTTCTTCCGTCTAACAGTCTACAGTGGGTAGACCTTGCGAAATTCTTCTAAAACAACCTTGCTTTCAGGTCTAAAAGTCAGTCCTGCTTCGCCCAAGCAGTCTGTGAAAAAGTCCTCATGAACCTGACGCCAATAAGCTAAAGATTTGTCTCCCTCACCTTCCTTATAGGCATGGTCAGCAGAAACTTGATTAAAAGGTTCAACAGAAACCTTTGTAATTTCAACAATACAGACAGCCTGATTTTGACTGTCTAAAATGACGTCAAAGGTTCCTACTTGCGGAAGGGGTTCATCTTCTAGTGCGTAGAGGTCATAGGCTGACGCTGTTGCTGTCTTTTCTCCTTTTAAAACCAAATCTGCCAAGAGATCTGCTTCCACTCCAAAAGCCCAAGCATCGATTTCATCTCCAATCGAAGGATTGATTTTCTTGTAGGCATTCCACATTTCTTGCGGTGTCATAGGTATCTCCTTTGTAATTTTTTACTTTCTTCTTTTACACGTTTGAGGTGGTCTGGATGGCCAATTTCTAAATCAAAAATCTCCGGAATAGAGCTGTAATGGAGAATGCATTCGATATCCATCTGATTCATTTTTTGTATGAAAGAATCATTCAGATAGCCTGCTACAGCAAAGTCAATCTTTTTCATCCTTGCTTTATCCTGCATATCTCTCAGCATATCTAACATTATTGGACTTTCCATATCATGCCATTGACTGTTTCTCACAGTGGCAAAAACAAAAGAAGTCAAATCATTCATTCCAACTACAATCTTTGAAATGCCCGTTTCCAGTATCCTGTCTAAGTCAAAATAGGCTGACGGTAATTCAATCATAGTGCCGACTTTACCAGTAAAGCCATACTGACGCAATACTGTAATAGCTTGCTTTAACTGCTCAGCATCATTGACAAAAGGAAAGATAACAGATAGATTGGGATTGGTTTGATAAACTTCTGTAACAACATTTGCTTCAGCCTGAAATTCATTCGGACACGCCAGTAAACGCCTAGTCCCTCTATAGCCAAACAAGGGATGCCCTTCGTCAAAATACTCTTTAGTCCCCACTAAACAATTAGCTTCTGTATTCGTTAATTCAGAAAAACGATACCAAACTTTTTCATCTGAGTACAGGGAGCAGATAGTCTCTAGATAATCTTTTACAAATTGCTGACAACTTGGTAATAGTATGTTTTGGTTGAGCTCTCTCAACAAATATTCCCCACGAATCATGCCGACGTGGTGAAATAGTTGAGGATAAATTTTTTCATCAAGTTTTTCGCCACTAAAGGCAAGTTGATTTCTCATGTCCATTCACCTCGTCTTAAAAGATATAATATCATATATAATTATATGGAATTTTCCTCTAGTTCAAAAGCTTCATAAGGTTCAATTAACTCATATCCTAAAAATTCTGCTACTTTTTTGGAAGCCTCGTTATGAGCATCCCAAAGTGGAAACATATCTCTATTTAAACTCTCTAGAATCATTGCAGCACCAAGCTTTTTAGCAAATCCATTTCCTTGTTCGTTTGGTCTAGTTGCAACTTCCACTTCAACTGCTCCACGGTAAACTAACCCTGAGGAAATTCCAGCAATCAGTTCATTATTTTTAAGAATCACAAAGCCAAATCCACCTTTTAAAACAAAATCCTGATAGGACTCAAAATCCCCCTGTAAATCTTGTGACCATTCTTCCTCAGAAAAGCAGTTATAAATATGATTATCAATAGGCACAATATTGTAATCTTCCTCTAAATGAGTAACTAGATCATTTAGAAATTTAACTTGAAAATTTGCCTTATCTTTAAAAGAATAGCGAGTAAAAGAATTTAGCCCCACTTTTCGATGCAGAAAATCTTGCCAATTAGTATTTTCTGAAATAATAATCTTATAATCTAAACCATATTTTCTAACAAAATCTTCCCAAAATCTGGAATCCAACTCCCCTGCCAGGTATAGAAAATTCCCAACATCATAAAAGCTTGTTGTCCTATCATTGTTTCGGTAGACAGTTCCAATTTGAGATTTAAGACCATAGAGAACCATATTTTTCTTCCATGTTTTAAATAGTTCCATTATCCCCCTACTTCACCTTCCAATTCATGTAAGAGGTCTTGTCCAATTCTGGAAATCCTAATAACTCTGCTTTGATCTTCAAGACTAACTGCGATGCATTCTCTTCTGTGATTTCTTGAATATCCATCCAAATCCTCCTACTTCAAAGACCAGCCACCATCTATTGTCAAAATTTGCCCCTGCATGGCAGATGCCTTTCCACTGGCCAAAAAGAGACTGACTTCTGCCACTTCCTCTGGTTTAATCCAGCGCTTGATTGGTGTTTCACTAGCAACCCAGTCAGCTAAGCCGCCTGGCTCAAAATCCGCAGCGGTCATAGCCGTCTTGACTGCTCCCGGAGCGATACCAAAGACCTGAATCCCAGCCTCAGCATAGTCTAAAGCCAACTGCTTAGTAAAGCCAGCCAAAGCATGCTTAGAGGAAGTATAGGCGTGACCACCTCCACCTGCTAGGCTAGAAGCAATGGAACACATATTGATGATGATTCCCTTTTTATTTTCCAGCATTTGTGTCAAATAATAGCGAGTCAACTCAACAGGAGTCACATAGTTAATTTCAAAAATCTCTTGAATTTCCTGGGCTGATTGTTCCAATAGGGGTTTATAAGCATCCAACACTCCAGCAGTATTGCACAAAATATCTACCTGAGGACACCAGTCAAAAATTGGCTCCAAGTCCAAGGTTAAATCTCTCTGTAAAAAGTGAAAATCACCCTCTAAGAGTGGATTTTTATCTTGGTCAACTCCATAAACTTGATAACCATTTTCTAAAAAGAGTCGAGCCTGAGCCAGACCAATGCCTGAACTCACTCCTGTAATGAGTACACGCTTAGTCATGCACTTCTACCCAATCCGTCGCCAAAACATCACAAGGTGTCGGGCTCCACATGGAAAATCCTTCTCCTTCGCCAGAAACGTTAATCAAAAAATAAGGAGTTACCTCTAAAGCCACACCATTTTGTTCGATGGTGTCAAAAAGTTGGACATAGTTTTCAGCACCTCCCCAACCAGTACGTACGTATTTTTTCTTAGCCTTTAATCCAGGCAGGATCTCTTCAAATGTCATGTTTTTCTCCTTTAATATCAATAATTCTCCCCTTCATTATA
>CAURMD010000023.1:0-17900 GCA_963525985.1 uncultured Streptococcus sp.
ACGAAGTCAGCTCAAAACACCGTTTTGAGGTTGTAGATAGAACTGACGAAGTCAGCTCAAAACACCGTTTTGAGGTTGTAGATAGAACTGACGAAGTCAGTATCATATACATACGGCAAGGCGAAGCTGACGCGGTTTGAAGGAGATTTTCGAAGAGTATAAAATTGAATTGCTTACAGAAAAAGCTCCATACACTAGATGTGTATAGAGCAATGGGGGATTATTTAATATAGAGTTCTTGATTTTTCAAGACAATTTCACGTACGCTCGCAAATTTCTTGAGTTTTTTAAGTTCTTCTGGATGAGTGACGAGAGTGATAACATAACCTTCTTTGCCCATACGGCCAGTACGTCCAGCACGATGAGTGTAAGTTTCGATATCTCTTGGGATATCAAAGTTTACGACACATTCTAGGCTATCAATATCAATTCCACGAGCCAAAAGGTCAGTTGCAAGGAGTAGGGTTAGTTGCTTATCTTTAAACTTTTCTAATATGACTTTTCTAAATTTGACATTAACATCACTAGCGAGGGAAACAGCCAAGATATCACGATACTGTAATTTTTCTTCTGCACTTCCAAGGTCTGACAGGCTGTTAAAGAAGACTAGTCCGCGGAAATCCTCAACATGAGCCAGTTTTCGTAGCATATCAACGCGGTGACGTTGGTCTACCTGCATGTAGAAATGCTGGATGTTGTCCAATTTTTGGTCAGAGAGATCAATGGTACGTGTGTTTGGCGCAATCTTTTCTTGGTCAAACTTGGTCGTCGCACTCATATAGACGAGTTGGTGGTCACGCGGTGCGTAGTGAGTGATTTTCTCAACAAAGTGAATCTGAGAATCATCTAGTAATTGGTCGAATTCATCCAGGATGATGGTTTCCACATTCATCATCTTGATTTTTTTCAATTTAATTAGTTCAAAGATACGGCCAGGAGTTCCAATCAGAATTTCTGGTCCTTTTTTTAGGCGTTCAATCTGGCGTTTCTGACTCGAACCTGATAAGAAGAGTTGAGCTGTCAAGCCGATAGCTTCTGCCCATGTTTTACATACATCAAAAATCTGTCCAGCAAGCTCCGTATTTGGTGCTAAAATCAAGAGTTGTTGGGCTTTTTTCTTTTGTAGTCTGAGAAGACTTGGTAGGAGATAAGCTAGGGTCTTGCCTGTTCCTGTTGGGCTTACTCCTAGAAGATTTTCTCCAGCAAGAAGGGGCTCAAATAGTTGAGTTTGAATGGGGGTGAATTCTTTGAAACCGAGTTGGTCACTCAGTTCTTGCCATTCAGTCGGTAGTTTGGTTTTCATTTTTCTGCCTCAAATCTAATGCCAGCAGTCTGGCGCATGGTATATAGTAGCTCATGAACAGAGCCTGCATCATCCAGCCAATTCTGGTAGAGTGTCTGGTCTGGTTGCTGAATCATCTGTGCAAATGCAGCGACTTCCTCAGTCATCGTATGAGGAGCCTGTTGGATAGGGAGCTGGACTTGATTGCCTTGGTGGTCGGTAAAAATAGCCGAGCGAACATGCTCAATGGTGTTGAGGGTCAAGGTACCATCTGTCGTATAAATTTCGCAAGGAAGATTGGAAGTAATGTTTTTCCCAGCCTTGATGTGAACCTGAAAGTCTGGGTAGAAGAGGATACCATCTCCATTTAGGTCAATGCTATTGTTAAGCTGTTGAGCTTGATAGGTCGCGTCATTAGCTTTTCCAAAAAGATGAACAGCAGCATAGAGAGGATAAATTCCCAAATCCATAAGAGCTCCACCAGCAAAACGGTCTGAAAAGACATTTGGTGTCTCCCCAGCCAACAAGTTAGGCATTTTGGAAGAATACTTGGAATAGTTGAAATCTGCTCCCAAAATTTGTTTGTCTGCTAAAAAGTTTTTGATAGTAGTAAAAGCTTTCTCATGGTAATTACGAGCTGCTTCAAAGATAAAACAGTAATTTTTTTCAGCTGTTTGAATCAAATCCAGCCAGTCTTGTAGCTGAGTGACAGCTGGCTTTTCAAGAATGACGTGTTTACCAGCAGACAAGGCAGCTTTTGCCTGAGCAAAATGCAAGGAGTTTGGACTGGCAATATAGACTACATCAAAGGAAGACTTGAGGAAGTCTTCTACTTGATCAAAGAGTTGGATGTCCTGATAGTGAGAAGCAAAGGTTGCTGCGGTTTCTAACTTTCTAGAATAGACTGCGATCAGCTGGTATTCTCCACTGGTATGGGCTGCTTCTATGAAGTGGTGGCTGATAGCGCCAGTGCCGATGACACCTAATTTAAGCATAGATACTCCTTTTCCGATTTTAAATCCTTCTTTCATTATAACATAGATGGACGAGACTATCCAACAGAGGAGAAAAATTGGTAACTTCTAAAACTAACTTCCAGTTTCCCACAACCTAGCTTTTAGTATGAGAAAAACTCGTGAAATCAGTGGAAATTCATCTTAGACTAACTTCCACTGGTTTTCTTTTTCTTGATATATAAGGGTTCAAAAGCGAAAAGACTCAGAAAAAAGTGCACGACAAATGGCCCTAAAACAGAGTCGTCTTAGAGTAACTTCCAGTTTTGGGAGAGAGGTGGAAGTTACTTTGAGAAGTTACGCAGGGGAAAATTTTCAAATAAGCTACTAGGACTTTCCCAAAGAAAGTGGTACAATAATGAAATGAGTAAATGAAATGGGAGGAAAAATGAGGCTATTACCTATAAGAAAAATATCACGTCAGTCTAAGAGGCTAGCGCTTTTTTTGACTTTTTGTGCAGGATATGTAGATGCCTATACTTTTATTGTCCGAGGGAATACTCTTGTAGCTGGACAAACTGGGAATGTCGTCTTTCTATCAGTGGGGCTCATTCAACATAATGTGTCAGATGCCAGTGCCAAAGTAATGACTTTACTAGCTTTTATGATGGGGGTCTTTTTATTAACTGTTTATAAGGAAAAATTGAGAATTGTGAAAAAGCCCATTCTGTCATTGATTCCTTTGGCAATCTTATCAATCATTATTGGTTTTGTGCCGCAAACTGTAGATAATATCTATCTAGTACCGCCATTAGCCTTTTGTATGGGCTTGGTGACAACTGCTTTTGGTGAGGTTTCGGGTATTGCCTACAATAATGCCTTTATGACAGGGAATATCAAACGAACCATGCTGGCTTTTGGAGATTATTTCCGAACCAAGCACACTCCTTTTTTGCGTGAAGGGTTCATATTTGTTAGCCTACTTAGTAGTTTTGTCCTTGGCGTTGTCTTTTCAGCTTATTTGACGATTTTCTATCATGAAAAGACCATTCTTGGTGTTCCTATTATGATGAGCATTTTTTACATTAGCATGCTTTTTGCCTCTTGGCAGAAAAAAGTAAAAGAAAAAGCTTGATTTTAGGTGTTATTACTTGTAAGAAAATAGGAGATATGCTATACTTGAAGAGTTGACTATGCACGATCCTGTGCAACCGCACGAACATCGTTGCTTGATTATTCAAGTTTAAGTGGTTCGTCCCACGATGCTAGGCGAGTCTTCACAAAAAATTCGGGGAAACCCATAAAAATCATAGGAGGTGCATAATGAGCACATACGCAATTATCAAAACTGGCGGAAAACAAGTTAAAGTTGAAGTTGGTCAAGCAGTTTACGTTGAAAAATTGAACGTTGAAGCTGGTCAAGAAGTTACTTTTAACGAAGTTGTTCTTGTTGGTGGTGAAAACACTGTTGTCGGAACTCCACTTGTTGCTGGAGCTACTGTAGTTGGAACTGTTGAAAAACAAGGAAAACAAAAGAAAGTTGTTACTTACAAGTACAAACCTAAAAAAGGTAGCCACCGTAAACAAGGTCACCGTCAACCATATACTAAAGTTGTCATCAACGCAATCAACGCTTAATTTTAAGGAGAACACATGATACAAGCAGTCTTTGAGAGAGCCGAAGATGGCGAGCTGAGGAGTGCGGAAATTACTGGACACGCCGAGAGTGGCGAATACGGCTTTGATGTCGTGTGTGCATCGGTTTCTACGCTTGCCATTAACTTTATCAATTCCATTGAAAAATTTGCAGGCTATGAACCAATCCTAGAATTAAACGAAGATGAAGGTGGCTATCTGATGGTTGAAATTCCAAAAGATCTTCCTTCACACCAGAGAGAAATGACCCAGTTATTCTTTGAATCATTTTTCTTAGGTATGGCAAACTTATCGGAGAACTCTTCTGAGTTCGTCCAAACCAGAGTTATCACAGAAAACTAACACGGAGGAAAACATTATGTTAAAAATGACTCTTAACAACTTGCAACTTTTCGCCCACAAAAAAGGTGGAGGTTCTACATCAAACGGACGTGATTCACAAGCAAAACGTCTTGGAGCTAAAGCAGCTGACGGACAAACTGTAACAGGTGGATCAATCCTTTACCGTCAACGTGGTACACACATCTACCCAGGTGTAAACGTTGGTCGTGGTGGAGACGATACTTTGTTCGCTAAAGTTGAAGGCGTAGTACGCTTTGAACGTAAAGGACGCGATAAAAAACAAGTTTCTGTTTACCCAATCGCTAAATAAAAAGGTCCAGTGAACCTTTTTATCCCGAGCCTTGAAATAATCTCGTGAGGTCAAGTAGAATGTTCGTTTTCTACTTGACTTTCTTTAGCTGAAAGAGTATACTAATAAAAATTTAACCTTTAAGGGGAGTCCAGAGAGACTCACAAGGTGTCAGATAAAAGAATAGTACAATTTTCTAGAGGAGACTTTTTGAGTGTGCTCTCTTCTGTTGTACGATTTTAACTGAGGCCTTGCACTAGCAAGGTCTTTTCTTTATCTGGTCCCCTTAAAATTTAAGGAGGAAAAGTCATGAATCCCACATGTAAGAAACGTTTGGGTGCAATTCGTTTGGAAACCATGAAGGTGGTTGCACAGGAGGAAATCGCGCCAGCAATCTTTGAATTAGTCCTAGAAGGAGAAATGGTTGAAGCCATGCGAGCAGGCCAATTTCTTCACCTGCGTGTGCCTGATGATGCCCATCTCTTGCGTCGTCCTATTTCAATTTCGTCTATTGATAAGGTTAAGAAGCAGTGTCATCTCATTTATCGAATTGAAGGGGCTGGGACAGCTATTTTCTCAACCTTAAGTCAGGGAGATACTCTTGATGTGATGGGGCCTCAGGGGAATGGTTTTGACTTGTCTGACCTTGATGAGCAGAGCCAGGTTCTCCTTGTTGGTGGGGGGATTGGTGTTCCGCCCTTGCTTGAGGTGGCCAAGGAATTGCATGAGCGTGGAGTGAAAGTAGTGACAGTTCTTGGTTTTGCGAACAAGGATGCTGTTATTTTAGAGACGAAATTGGCTCAATATGGTCAAGTCTTTGTAACGACAGATGATGGTTCTTATGGTATCAAGGGAAATGTTTCCGTTGTTATCAAGTATTTAGACAATCAATTTGATGCTGTTTACTCATGTGGGGCGCCTGGAATGATGAAGTATATCAATCAAACCTTTTATGACCATCCAAGAGCCTATCTATCTCTGGAATCTCGTATGGCTTGTGGGATGGGGGCTTGCTATGCCTGCGTCCTAAAAGTACCAGAAAGCGAGACGGTCAGCCAACGCGTCTGTGAAGATGGCCCTGTTTTCCGCACAGGAACAGTTGTATTATAAGGAGAAAATCATGACTACAAATCGTTTACAAGTTTCTCTACCAGGATTGGATTTGAAAAATCCGATTATTCCAGCATCAGGCTGTTTTGGTTTTGGTCAAGAGTATGCCAAGTACTATGATTTAGACCTTTTGGGTTCTATTATGATCAAGGCGACAACCCTTGAACCGCGTTTTGGAAATCCAACTCCCAGGGTGGCAGAGACACCTGCTGGTATGCTTAATGCAATTGGCTTGCAAAATCCGGGTTTGGAAGTTGTTTTGGCTGAAAAGTTACCTTGGTTGGAAAGAGAATATCCAAATCTTCCTATTATCGCTAATGTGGCCGGTTTTTCAAAACAAGAGTATGCGGCCGTTTCTCATGGGATTTCCAAGGCAGCTAATGTAAAGGCTATCGAGCTCAATATTTCTTGTCCCAATGTTGACCACTGTAATCACGGACTTTTGATTGGTCAAGATCCAGATTTGGCTTATGATGTGGTGAAAGCAGCTGTGGAAGTCTCTGATGTGCCAGTTTATGTCAAATTAACCCCTAGTGTGACCGATATCGTCACTGTCGCAAAGGCAGCAGAGGATGCAGGAGCAAGTGGCTTAACCATGATTAATACTCTGGTTGGAATGCGCTTTGACCTCAAAACCAGAAAACCAATCTTGGCCAATGGAACAGGTGGAATGTCTGGTCCAGCAGTCTTTCCAGTAGCCCTCAAACTTATCCGCCAAGTTGCCCAAACAACAGACCTGCCTATCATTGGAATGGGGGGAGTGGATTCGGCTGAAGCTGCCCTAGAAATGTATCTGGCTGGAGCATCGGCTATTGGAGTTGGAACAGCTAACTTTACCAATCCATATGCCTGTCCTGATATTATTGAAAATCTGCCAAAAGTCATGGACAAATACGCTATTAGCAGTCTAGAAGATCTACGCAAAGAAGTAAAAGAGTCTTTGAGGTAAACTGCAATCTATCTGTTCTTGATTTTTTATCAGTTTGTAATATGAATTTCAGAGAATTTTGGTACAATAAAATAAATAAGAACAGAGGAAGAAGGTTAATGAAGAAAGTAAGATTTATTTTTTTAGCCCTGCTATTTTTCTTAGCTAGACCAGACAGTGTAATGGCCAGTGATGGTACTTGGCAAGGAAAACAATACCTGAAAGCAGACGGTAGTCAAGCAGCCAATGAATGGGTTTTTGATGCTCACTATCAATCTTGGTTTTATATAAAAGCAGATGCCAACTATGCTGAAAATGAATGGCTGAAACAAGGTGACGACTATTTTTATCTAAAATCTGGTGGCTATATGGCCAAGTCAGAATGGGTAGAAGACAAGGGAGCCTTCTACTATCTTGACCAAAATGGAAAGATGAAAAGAAATGCTTGGCTAGGAGCTTCCTATGTCGGTGCAACAGGTGCCAAGGTAATAGAAGACTGGGTTTATGATTCTCAATACGACTCTTGGTTTTATATAAAAGCAGATGGCCAGCACGCAGAGAAAGAATGGCTCCAAATTAAGGGCAAGGACTATTATTTCAAATCTGGTGGTTATTTGCTAACAAGTCAGTGGATTGAGCAGGCTTATGTGAATGCCAGTGGTGCCAAAGTGCAGCAAGGTTGGCTTTTTGACAAACAATACCAATCTTGGTTTTACATCAAAGAAACTGGAAATCATGTTGATAAAGAATGGATTTTCGAAAATGGTCACTATTATTATCTCAAATCCGGTGGCTATATGGCAGCAAATGAATGGATTTGGGATAAGGAATCTTGGTTTTACCTCAAGTCTGATGGCAAAATGACTGAGAAAGAATGGCTATACGATGCTAAAAGTCAAGCCTGGTACTACTTCAAATCTGGTGGTTACATGGCGAAAAATGAGACTGTAGATGGTTATCAGCTTGGAAGCGACGGTAAATTGCTTGGAGAAAAAGCTACAAACGAAAATGCTGCTTACTATCAAGTAGTGCCTGTCACAGCCAATGTTTATAATGCAGATGGTGAAAAGCTCTCCTATATATCACAAGGTAGTGTTGTCTGGCTAGATAAGGATAGAAAAAGCGATGACAAGCGCCTAGCTATTACTGTTTCTGGTTTGTCAGGCTATATGAAAACAGAAGATTTACAAGCACTAGATGCTAGTAAGGACTTTATCCCTTATTATGAGAGTGATGGCCACCGTTTTTATCACTATGTGGCTCAGAATGCTAGTATCCCAGTAGCTTCTCATCTTTCTGATATGGAAGTAGGCAAGAAATATTATTCGGCAGATGGGCTGCATTTTGATGGTTTTAAGCTTGAAAATCCCTTCCTTTTCAAAGATTTGACAGAGGCTACAAACTATAGTGCTGAAGATTTGGATAAGGTATTTAGTCTGTTAAATATTGACAATAGTCTCTTGGAAAACAAGGGAGCTACCTTTAAGGAAGCCGAAGAACATTACCATATCAATGCCCTTTACCTCCTTGCCCATAGTGCCTTAGAAAGTGACTGGGGACGAAGTAAGATTGCCAAAGATAAGAATAATTTCTTTGGAATTACAGCCTATGATACGACTCCTTACCTTTCTGCCAAGACATTTGATGATGTGGATAAGGGAATTTTAGGTGCAACCAAGTGGATTAAGGAAAATTATATCGATAGGGGTAGAACTTTCCTTGGAAACAAGGCGTCTGGTATGAATGTAGAATATGCCTCAGACCCTTATTGGGGTGAAAAAATTGCTAGTGTGATGATGAAAATCAATGAGAAACTAGGTGGCAAAGATTAGTCCTATTATTGGATATGATTTGAGTATAAGTTAAAGATCCTGATTTCAAATAAAATCAGGATTTTTTCATGGATGCAATTTTTTCTGGATCTGGTGTGACACGGAGGGTCTTTTGTCCTGTGTAAGTGACAAAGCCTGGTTTGCCACCAGTTGGTTTGTTGAGTTTCTTGACTTCAATCATATCCACCTGCACCAGATTTGACAGGCGACCTTGAGAGAAGTAGGCAGCTAACTCTGCTGCGTCTGTCTTGACTTCATCAGATGGGTCAAGATTGCCTGAGATGACAACATGGCTTCCTGGAATGTCCTTGGCATGGAACCAAAGTTCCTCCTTGCGAGCCATTTTAAAGGTTAGCTCCTCGTTTTGCAGGTTGTTTCGGCCGACATAGATGATGGTTTTGCCATCGCTTGCTAGATATTGTTCTGGTTTTTTGCGTTTCTGGATTTTCTCCCGTTGTCTTCTGCGAATAAAGCCTGTTTGGATCAATTCTTCACGGATTTCAGCGATTTCTTCCAGTCCAGCTTGGTTGAGAACAGTTTCCACACTTTCCAGATAGAGAATGGTTGCCTTTGTTTCTTCAATCAGATCAGTCAAGTATTTGACAGCTTCTTTGAGTTTCTGATACCGTTTAAAATAGCGTTGGGCATTCTGGTTGGGAGTCAGAGCCTTATCAAGCGCAATGGTGATAGGTTGATTAGTATAGTAGTTGTCTAGGATAACCTGGTCTTGGTCGTTAGGCACTTGGTGGAGGAAGGTTGTCAGCAATTCCCCTTTTTGGCGAAATTCTTCAGCGTTGTCTGTCGCTAGTAACTCTTTTTCTTGTTTTTTAAGCTTATGTCGATTTTTTTGAAGTTCATTTTCAACACGACGAATGAGTTCACTGGCTTGCTGTTTGACGCGGTCGCGTTCAGCCTTATCCTTATAGTAGGTGTCCAACAAATCAGAAAGACTGGCAAAAGGCTCTCCCACCTGATTTGCAAAAGGAACTGGACTGAAGGAAGTCTCAGTCAAGCATGGCTTGGTTTCTTGATTGAAAAAGTTTCGGAAAGTGGAAAGTTTTTCACTAACCAGTATGCTTTCCAATTCATTTGCCGTATCGCGTCCCAGACCTTGAAAGAGGCTTTGAAGATTTTTAGCTGTCGTTTCCTGTGTTTGAAGGATTTCAAAGAGCTTTTCATCCTTGATCGTGAAAGGATTGAGAGATTCCGTACTTGGCGGAGCGATATAGGTAGACCCAGGAAGCAAGGTACGGTAGCTATTTTGTGAAAAGCCAACATGTTTGATAACTTCGAGGATTTTGTGGCTACTTTTATCAACCAGTAGAATATTACTGTGTTTCCCCATGATTTCGATAATCAAGGTAGCCTGAATATGGTCTCCAATCTCGTTTTTATTGGAAACTGTCATTTCCACAATACGGTCATTTTCCACTTGCTCAATCGACTCAATCAGGGCACCCTGCAAATATTTTCTCAAAACCATGATAAAGGTAGAGGGTTGGGCTGGATTTTCAAAAGTTGTTTGGGTCAGCTGAATGCGTCCAAAAACAGGATGGGCAGAAAGGAGCAGGCGATGGCTTTGGCGATTGCTGCGGATTTGCAAGACCAACTCTTGTTCAAAAGGCTGATTGATTTTCTGGATGCGACCATTCACTAACTCTCTTCGCAATTCCTCAACCATGTGGTGTAAAAAAAATCCGTCAAATGACATCGTTCTCTCCTTGTGATTGTATTCCATAGTATTATATCAAAAAGGTAGAATAAAATCATGGAAATGTGGTATAATAAAGCCAAGTAAAGAGAAACGAGAAGCACATGTATATTGAAATGGTAGATGAAACTGGTCAAGTTTCAAAAGAAATGTTGCAACAAACCCAAGAAATTTTGGAATTTGCAGCCCAAAAATTAGGCAAAGAAGACAAGGAGATGGCAGTTACCTTTGTGACCAATGAACGTAGTCATGAACTCAATCTGGAGTACCGTGACACAGACCGTCCGACAGATGTTATCAGCCTTGAATATAAGCCAGAGTTGGAAATTGCCTTTGACGAAGAGGATTTACTTGAAAATCCAGAATTGGCAGAGATGATGTCTGAGTTTGATGCCTATATTGGGGAACTGTTCATCTCTATCGATAAAGCACATGAGCAGGCCGAGGAATATGGCCATAGCTTTGAGCGTGAGATGGGCTTCTTGGCAGTACACGGCTTTTTACATATCAACGGCTATGATCACTACACTCCGGAAGAAGAAGCGGAGATGTTCGGTTTACAAGAAGAAATTTTGACAGCCTATGGACTCACAAGACAATAAACGAAAATGGAAAAATCGTGACCTGATATCCAGTTTAGAATTTGCCATCACAGGGATTTTTACTGCTATCAAGGAAGAACGCAATATGCGAAAACATGCAGTGACGGCTCTTGTAGTCATTCTTGCAGGTTTTGTTTTTCAGGTGTCACGAATCGAATGGCTCTTTCTCCTATTGAGCATTTTCTTGGTAGTAGCTTTTGAAATTATCAATTCTGCTATTGAAAATGTGGTGGATTTGGCCAGTCACTATCACTTTTCCATGCTGGCTAAAAATGCCAAGGATATGGCGGCTGGCGCGGTATTAGTGGTCTCTCTTTTCGCAGCCTTAACAGGCGCATTGATTTTTCTCCCACGAATCTGGGATTTAATATTTTAAACAGTAAGAGGAAATTATGACTTTTAAATCAGGCTTTGTAGCCATTTTAGGACGTCCTAATGTTGGGAAGTCAACTTTTTTAAATCACGTTATGGGGCAAAAGATTGCCATCATGAGTGACAAGGCGCAGACAACGCGCAATAAAATCATGGGAATTTACACGACTGATAAGGAACAAATCGTCTTTATCGACACACCAGGGATTCACAAACCTAAAACAGCTCTCGGAGATTTCATGGTAGAGTCTGCCTATAGCACCCTTCGTGAAGTGGATACCGTTCTTTTTATGGTGCCTGCTGATGAAGCGCGTGGTAAGGGGGATGATATGATTATCGACCGTCTCAAGGCTGCTAAGGTTCCTGTTATTCTGGTGGTTAACAAGATTGATAAGGTTCACCCAGACCAGCTTTTGTCTCAGATTGATGATTTTCGTAATCAAATGGACTTTAAGGAAATCGTTCCAATCTCAGCTCTTCAAGGGAATAACGTTTCTCGTCTAGTGGATATTTTGAGTGAAAATCTGGACGAAGGTTTCCAATATTTCCCGTCTGATCAAATCACAGACCATCCAGAACGTTTCTTGGTTTCAGAAATGGTTCGCGAGAAAGTCTTGCACCTAACTCGTGAAGAGATTCCTCACTCAGTTGCTGTAGTGGTTGACTCTATGAAACGAGATGAAGAGACAGACAAGGTTCACATTCGTGCAACTATCATGGTCGAGCGAGATAGCCAAAAAGGAATTATCATCGGTAAAGGTGGTGCTATGCTTAAGAAAATTGGTAGTATGGCCCGTCGTGATATCGAGCTTATGCTAGGAGATAAGGTCTTCCTAGAAACCTGGGTCAAGGTCAAGAAAAACTGGCGCGATAAAAAGCTAGATTTGGCTGACTTTGGCTATAATGAAAAAGAATACTAAGTAGAGGTGGGCTCATGCCTGCTTCTTGTTTTTACAGAAGGAGGACTTATGCCTGAATTACCTGAGGTTGAAACCGTTCGTCGTGGCTTAGAAAAATTGATTTTGGGAAAGAAGATTTCGAGTGTAGAAATTCGCTATCCCAAGATGATTAAGACGGATTTGGACGAGTTTCAAAAGGAAGTGCCTGGTCAGATTGTTGAGTCAATGGGACGTCGTGGCAAATATTTGCTTTTCTACCTGACAGACAAGGTCTTGATTTCTCATCTGCGGATGGAGGGCAAGTATTTTTACTATCTGGACCAGTTTCCTGAACGCAAGCATGCCCATATTTTCTTCCAGTTTGAGGATGGTAGCACGCTTGTTTATGAGGATGTACGCAAGTTTGGTACTATGGAACTCTTGTCTCCTGACCTTTTGGAAGTCTACTTTATTTCTAAAAAACTAGGGCCTGAACCAAGCGAACAAGACTTTGATGTGCAGGTCTTTCAAGCTGTCCTAGCCAAGTCCAAAAAGCCTATCAAATCCCATCTCCTAGACCAGACCTTGGTAGCTGGCCTTGGCAATATCTATGTGGATGAGGTTCTCTGGCGAGCTCAGGTTCATCCGGCTAGACCTTCCCAGACTTTGACAGCAGCAGAAGCGACAGCCATTCATGACCAAACCATTGCTGTTTTGGGCCAGGCCGTTGAAAAAGGTGGCTCTACCATTCGGACCTATACCAATGCCTTTGGGGAAGATGGAACCATGCAGGATTTTCATCAGGTCTATGACAAGGCTGGTCAAGAATGTGTACGCTGTGGTACCATCATTGAAAAAATCCAACTAGGCGGACGAGGCACCCACTTTTGTCCAAACTGTCAAAGGAGGGACTGATGGGAAAAATCATCGGAATCACTGGGGGAATTTCCTCAGGTAAGTCAACTGTGACAAATTTTCTAAGAAAGCAAGGCTTTCAAGTGGTGGATGCCGACGCGGTTGTCCACCAACTACAGAAACCTGGTGGTCGTTTGTTTCAGGCTCTAGTCCAGCACTTTGGGCAAGAAATCATCCTTGAAAACGGAGAACTTAATCGCCCTCTCCTAGCTAGTCTTATCTTTTCAAATCCTGAAGAACGAGAATGGTCTAAGCAAATCCAAGGAGAGATTATCCGTGAGGAACTAGCTACATTAAGAGACCAATTGGCTCAGACAGAAGAGATTTTCTTCATGGATATTCCCCTACTTTTTGAGCAGGACTACAGCGCTTGGTTTGATGAGACTTGGTTGGTCTATGTGGACCGAGATGTCCAAGTAGAACGCCTAATGAAAAGGGATCAGCTATCCAAGGATGAAGCTGAGTCTCGTCTGGCAGCCCAATGGCCTTTAGAAAAAAAGAAACATTTGGCCAGCCATGTTTTAAACAACAATGGGAATCAGGACCAGCTTCTTACTCAGGTGTTCTCCCTGCTTGAGGGAGGTAGGCAAGATGACAGAGATTAACTGGAAGGATAATCTGCGCATTGCCTGGTTTGGTAATTTTCTGACAGGAGCCAGTATTTCCTTAGTTGTGCCTTTTATGCCCATCTTTGTGGAAAATTTAGGTGTAGGGAGTGAGCAAGTCGCTTTTTATGCAGGCTTAGCTATTTCTGTCTCTGCTATTTCCGCAGCACTCTTTTCTCCTATCTGGGGTATCCTTGCTGACAAATACGGTCGAAAGCCCATGATGATTCGAGCTGGGCTTGCCATGACCATTACTATGGGAGGCTTAGCCTTTGTACCAAATATCTATTGGTTAATCTTTCTTCGTTTACTGAATGGTGTATTTGCGGGTTTTGTTCCCAATGCAACGGCCTTGATAGCCAGTCAGGTTCCCAAGGAGAAATCAGGCTCTGCCTTAGGTACTTTGTCTACAGGCGTAGTTGCAGGTACTCTAACGGGTCCCTTTATCGGTGGCTTTATTGCAGAATTATTTGGCATTCGTACTGTCTTTTTACTGGTTGGTAGCTTTCTATTTTTAGCTGCTGTTTTGACTATTTGCTTTATCAAGGAAGATTTTCAACCAGTAGCCAAGGAAAAGGTCATCCCAACCAAGGAATTATTTACATCAGTTAAATATCCCTATCTTTTGGTCAACCTCTTTCTGACCAGTTTTGTCATCCAATTTTCAGCTCAATCGATTGGCCCTATTTTGGCTCTTTATGTACGCGACTTAGGGCAGACAGAGAATCTTCTTTTTGTCTCTGGTTTGATTGTATCCAGTATGGGCTTTTCCAGTATGATGAGTGCAGGAGTCATGGGCAAGCTAGGTGACAAGGTGGGCAACCATCGCCTCTTAGTTGTCGCCCAGTTTTATTCAGTCATCATCTATCTCCTCTGTGCCAATGCCTCTAGCCCTCTTCAACTAGGACTTTATCGTTTCCTCTTTGGATTGGGAACCGGTGCCTTGATTCCCGGAGTCAATGCCCTTCTCAGCAAGATGACGCCCAAAGCTGGTATTTCGAGGGTCTTTGCCTTCAATCAGGTATTCTTTTATCTGGGAGGTGTCGTTGGGCCTATGGCAGGTTCTGCAGTAGCAGGTCAATTTGGCTACCATGCTGTCTTTTATGCGACAAGCCTTTGTGTTGCCTTTAGTTGTCTCTTTAACCTGCTTCAATTTCGAACATTATTAAAAGTAAAGGAAATCTAGTGCGAGTAAAAATCAATCTCAAATGCTCCTCTTGTGGCAGTATCAATTACCTAACCAGTAAAAATTCAAAAACCCATCCAGACAAGATTGAGGTTTTAAAGTATTGTCCCAAGGAAAGAAAAGTAACCCTACATCTTGAATCTAAGTAGATTTTATGGTAAAATAATAGGGATTTTAAGGAGTTTGATATGTATAACCTATTATTAACCATTTTATTAGTATTATCTGTTGTGATTGTGATTGCGATTTTCATGCAACCAACTAAAAACCAATCCAGCAATGTATTTGATGCCAGCTCAGGTGATTTGTTTGAACGCAGTAAAGCACGCGGTTTCGAAGCTGTAATGCAGCGTTTGACAGGGATTTTAGTCTTTTTCTGGCTAGCCATTGCCTTAGCATTGACGGTATTATCAAGTAGATAAGAAAATAATGGGCAGGACTAGGTCTTTGCCTCTTTTTATTTTTAAAAGATATGTTAGAAGGTTTTACAGTAAAAGAAAATAAAAAATCTAGAAAGAAAATATGAAAGATAGAATAAAAGAATATTTACAAGACAAGGGAAAGGTGACTGTCAATGACTTGGCTCAGGCTTTGGAAAAAGATGGGTCAAAAGATTTTCGTGAGTTGATTAAAACCTTGTCCTTAATGGAAAGGAAGCACCAGATTCGTTTTGAAGAAGATGGAAGTCTGACCTTGGAAGTCAAGAAAAAACATGAGATTACTCTCAAGGGGATTTTTCATGCTCATAAAAATGGCTTTGGTTTTGTCAGTCTGGAAGGCGAGGAGGACGACCTTTTTGTAGGAAAAAACGATGTCAACTATGCTATTGATGGTGATACCGTTGAGGTCGTCATCAAGAAAGTCGCTGACCGCAACAAGGGAACAGCTGCCGAAGCCAAAATTATTGATATACTAGAACACAGTTTGACAACAGTTGTCGGCCAAATCGTTCTAGATCAGGAAAAGCCTAAGTATGCGGGCTATATTCGTTCGAAAAATCAGAAAATCAGCCAATTGATTTATGTTAAGAAACCAGCTCTAAAACTAGAGGGAACAGAAGTTCTCAAGGTCTTTATCGATAAATACCCAAGCAAGAAACATGATTTCTTTGTAGCGAGTGTCCTCGATGTGGTGGGACACTCAACAGATGTCGGAATTGATGTTCTTGAGGTTTTAGAGTCTATGGACATTGTCTCAGAGTTTCCAGAAGCTGTCGTCAAGGAAGCGGAAAGTGTGCCTGATGCTCCGTCTCAAAAGGATATGGAAGGTCGTTTGGATCTAAGAGATGAGATTACCTTCACCATTGATGGCGCGGATGCCAAGGACTTGGACGATGCGGTGCATATCAAGGTCTTGAAAAATGGGAATCTGGAGCTTGGTGTTCACATCGCAGATGTTTCTTACTATGTAACCGAGGGTTCTGCCCTTGACAAGGAAGCCCTTAACCGCGCGACTTCTGTCTATGTGACAGACCGTGTGGTCCCAATGCTTCCAGAACGACTGTCAAACGGCATTTGCTCTCTCAATCCTCAAGTTGACCGCCTGACCCAGTCTGCCATTATGGAGATTGATAAACATGGTCGTGTGGTCAATTACACTATTACACAAACAGTTATCAAGACCAGTTTTCGTATGACCTATAGCGATGTCAATGATATCCTAGCTGGCGACGAGGAAAAAAGACAAGAATATCAGAAAATTGTTCCAAGTATCGAACTCATGGTCAAGCTTCATGAAACTTTAGAAAACATGCGTGTGAAACGTGGAGCCCTCAATTTCGATACCAATGAAGCCAAGATTTTAGTGGATAAACAAGGTAAGCCTGTTGATATCGTTCTTCGTCAGCGTGGTGTTGCCGAGCGCATGATTGAGTCCTTTATGCTGATGGCTAACGAAACAGTGGCTGAGCACTTTAGCAAGCTGGATTTGCCTTTTATCTATCGTATCCATGAGGAGCCAAAGGCTGAAAAGGTTCAGAAGTTTATTGATTATGCTTCGAGTTTTGGCTTGCGCATTTATGGGACTGCCAGTGAGATTAGCCAAGAGGCCCTCCAAGACATCATGCGTACTGTTGAGGGAGAACCTTATGCAGATGTATTGTCCATGATGCTTCTTCGCTCTATGCAGCAGGCTCGCTATTCAGAGCACAATCACGGCCACTATGGACTTGCTGCTGACTATTACACTCACTTTACCAGCCCGATTCGTCGTTATCCAGACCTTCTTGTTCACCGTATGATTCGGGATTACGGCCGTTCTAAGGAAATAGCCGAGCATTTTGAGCAAGTGATTCCAGAGATTGCGACCCAGTCTTCCAACCGTGAACGTCGTGCCATTGAGGCTGAGCGTGAAGTCGAAGCCATGAAAAAGGCTGAGTATATGGAAGAATACGTGGGCGAAGAGTATGATGCGGTTGTATCAAGTATTGTTAAGTTCGGTCTCTTTGTCGAATTGCCGAATACAGTTGAAGGCTTGATTCACATCACTAATTTACCTGAATTTTATCATTTCAATGAGCGTGATTTGACCCTTCGTGGGGAGAAATCGGGAACAACCTTCCGTGTCGGACAGCAAATCCGTATCCGGGTTGAAAGAGCCGACAAGATGACTGGTGAAATTGACTTCTCTTACATCCCAAGTGAGTTTGATGTGATTGAAAAAGTCTTAAAACAGTCTAGTCATAGTGACAGAGGGCGTGGTTCAAGTCGTCGTTCAGATAAGAAGGAAGACAAGAGGAAATCAGGACGCTCAAATGATAAGCGCAAGCATTCTCAAAAAGATAAGCAGAAAAAAGGAAAGAAACCTTTTTACAAGGAAGTAGCTAAGAAAGGAGCCAAGCATGGCAAAGGGCGAGGGAAAGGTCGTCGCGCAAAATAAAAAGGCGCGCCACGACTATACAATCGTAGATACGCTAGAGGCAGGAATGGTCCTGACAGGAACTGAAATCAAGAGTGTGCGAGCAGCTCGAATCAATCTCAAGGATGGCTTTGCTCAAGTGAAAAATGGAGAAGTCTGGTTGAGTAATGTTCATATCGCTCCTTATGAAGAGGGTAATATCTGGAACCAGGAACCAGAACGTCGTCGTAAACTCCTGCTCCATAAAAAGCAAATCCAAAAATTAGAACAAGAGACTAAAGGAACAGGTATGACACTGGTTCCCCTTAAAGTCTATATCAAAGATGGATATGCCAAGCTCCTTTTAGGTTTAGCTAAAGGGAAGCATGACTATGATAAACGGG
>CAURMD010000024.1:0-17442 GCA_963525985.1 uncultured Streptococcus sp.
TAGATTTTGGAGGGACTGTGGTGTCCTTCTTCCGTACGACCCACTCTATCCCAGAGAGTCTGGGTGTGGTCTTGAAGACAGCTGAGGGTAGCATCGTTTATACAGGTGACTTCAAATTTGACCAGACAGCTAGTGAATCTTATGCCACAGACTTCGCCCGTTTGGCAGAAATCGGTCGTGATGGAGTTCTAGCTCTTCTTAGCGATTCAGCCAATGCAGATAGCAATATCCAAGTGGCTAGCGAAAGTGAAGTTGGGGACGAGATCACTCAAACCATTTCGGACTGGGATGGTCGTATCATTGTTGCAGCAGTAGCCAGCAACCTCTCTCGTATCCAGCAGGTGTTTGACGCTGCGGATGCAACAGGCCGTCGTGTGGTCTTGACAGGATTCGATATTGAAAATATCGTCCGTACTGCGATTCGTCTTAAGAAATTGTCTCTAGCTAACGAGAGTCTTTTGATTAAGCCAAAAGATATGTCTCGTTTTGAGGACCATGAGTTGATTATCCTTGAGACAGGTCGTATGGGTGAGCCTATCAACGGTCTTCGCAAGATGTCGATTGGTCGCCACCGTTATGTGGAAATCAAGGACGGTGACCTAGTCTATATCGTAACCACTCCGTCTATCGCCAAAGAAGCAGTTATGGCGCGTGTGGAAAACATGATTTACCAAGCTGGCGGGGTTGTCAAATTAATCACTCAAAGCTTGCGTGTATCAGGGCACGGAAATGCGCGTGATTTGCAGTTGATGATCAATCTCTTGCAACCTAAGTATCTCTTCCCAATTCAAGGGGAATACCGTGAGTTGGATGCCCATGCTAAGGCTGCTATGGCAGTCGGGATGTTGCCAGAACGCATTTTCATCCCTAAAAAGGGAACCAGCATGGCTTATGAGAATGGGGACTTTGTCCCAGCTGGCGCAGTTTCGGCAGGGGATGTCTTGATTGACGGGAATGCCATTGGTGATGTTGGTAATGTGGTTCTTCGTGACCGTAAGGTCTTGTCAGAGGATGGTATTTTCATCGTAGCAATTACCGTTAACCGTCGTGAGAAGAAAATTGTGGCCAAGGCTCGTGTTCACACGCGTGGATTTGTTTATCTCAAGAAGAGTCGCGATATTCTCCGTGAAAGTTCAGAATTGATTAACCAAACGGTAGAAGACTATCTTCAAGGAGATGACTTTGACTGGGCAGATCTTAAAGGGAAGGTTCGTGATAATCTGACCAAGTATCTCTTTGACCAAACCAAACGTCGTCCAGCTATTCTACCAGTAGTCATGGAAGCAAAATAATCGTTGAAATAAACAGAGAGAAAGTCGAATTTCGGCTTTTTCTTATAGAAAAATAGAGGAAAAAATTATGGCAGTAATGAAAATTGAGTATTACTCACAAGTTTTGGATATGGAGTGGGGGGTGAATGTTCTCTATCCTGACGCTAATCGAGTGGAAGACCCGGAGTGTAAAGATATTCCCGTCTTGTACCTCTTGCACGGGATGTCTGGTAATCATAATAGTTGGCTCAAGCGGACCAACGTAGAACGCTTGCTTCGTGGAACTAATCTTATCGTTGTCATGCCCAATACCAGCAATGGTTGGTACACCGATACCCAGTATGGTTTTGACTACTACACAGCTCTAGCAGAGGAATTGCCACATGTTCTGAAACGTTTCTTCCCTAATATGACTAGTAAGCGTGAAAAGACCTTTATCGCTGGTCTCTCTATGGGGGGTTATGGCTGTTTCAAACTAGCTCTTGCAACAAATCGTTTTTCTCATGCAGCTAGCTTTTCAGGTGCCCTTAGCTTTCAAGATTTTTCTCCCGAAAGCCAAAATTTGGGAACACCAGCGTATTGGAGAGGTGTGTTTGGGGAGATTAAGGATTGGACAGCTAGTCCTTATTCTCTTGAAAGTTTGGCTAAAAAATCGGATAAAAAGACCAAGCTTTGGGCTTGGTGTGGCGAGCAGGATTTCTTGTACGAAGCCAATAATCTCGCAGTGAAAAATCTCAAAAAACTGGGATTTGATGTGACCTATAGCCATAGTGCTGGAACTCACGAATGGTACTACTGGGAAAAACAATTGGAACGGTTCTTAGCAACCCTACCGATTGATTTCAAATTAGAGGAGAGATTGACTTAGTTTGAACTTCAGCATAGGGGGAGAACTAAAATAAAATATGTTTTCACTAGACTTTTCAAACGAAAGTAGTAGAATAGTAATAAGATACTGGAGGAAAGAGAGTAGGAAATGTACCGTTATCAAATTGGCATTCCCACATTAGAATATGATCAGTTTGTCAAAGAACATGAATTAGCTAATGTATTACAAAGCAGTGCTTGGGAAAAAGTGAAATCTGATTGGAATCATGAGAAATTTGGTGTCTATGAAGAGGGGAAGTTACTGGCTGTGGCTAGTATTCTCATAAAATCTCTGCCTTTAGGCTATAAAATGTTTTATATTCCAAGAGGTCCTATATTGGATTACAGGGATATAGAACTTTTAAAGTTTGTCCTGCAGTCCATTAAGTCTTATGCTCGCAGTAAGAGAGCGGTTTTTGTGACTTTCGATCCAAGTATTTGTTTATCTCAATATTTGGTCAATCAAGATAAGATAGAATATCCTGAAAATCTTGCTATTGTTGAGATTTTAGGGCAATTAGGAGTGAAATGGTCTGGGCGGACAACCGAGATGGATGACACCATTCAGCCTCGTATTCAGGCGAAAATATATAAGGAAAATTTTGAAGAAGATAAACTTTCTAAATCAACGAGGCAAGCTATCCGAACAGCACGAAATAAAGGGCTTGAGATTCAATATGGTGGACTGGAACTATTAGATTCATTTTCGGAGTTGATGAAAAAAACTGAGAAGCGAAAAGAGATTCATTTAAGAAATGAAACCTATTATAAAAAATTATTAGATAACTTTAAAGAAGATTCTTATATCACGCTAACGAGTTTGGATGTTTCTAAGCGTTTAAGAAAATTAGAAGAACAGTTAGAAAAAAATAGAGTAGTTGCAGAAAAATTTAATGATGCAACCAAATCTTCAAAAATTCAGGAAAATATAAAAGAAAAAGAACGTTTAGAAGAGGAAATAGATTTCTTGCAGGGATATATGAATATGGGAAAATCAAACATTCCGTTAGCGGCTACTTTGAGTTTGGAATTTGGTATTACCTCTGTCAATCTATATGCTGGTATGGATGATGATTTTAAACGTTACAATGCACCAATTTTAACTTGGTATGAAACGGCTCGCTATGCCTTTGAGCGAGGTATGTTGTGGCAAAATTTAGGTGGTGTTGAAAACTCTCTCAATGGTGGACTTTATCATTTTAAGGAAAAATTTAATCCAACGATTGAAGAATATTTGGGAGAATTTACAATGCCTACCCATCCTCTCTATCCTCTGTTAAGACTTGCTCTTGATTTCCGTAAAACATTAAGAAAAAAACATAGAAAGTAAGTATATGGCACTAATTACACTCACGAAAGAAGAGTTTCAGGCTTATTCTGATCAGGTTTCTTCTCGTTCCTTTATGCAATCGGTCCAGATGGGGGACTTGTTAGAAAAAAGAGGAGCTCGAATTGTTTATCTAGCTTTGAAACAAGAAGGAGAAATTCAAGTTGCAGCTCTGGTTTATAGCTTGCCCATGCTGGGTGGTCTGCATATGGAGCTCAATTCGGGGCCGATTTATACCCAACAAGATGCTCTTCCAGTTTTTTATGCGGAGTTAAAAGAATATGCCAAGCAAAATGGTGTATTAGAGTTGCTTGTAAAACCTTATGAAACTTATCAAACTTTTGATAGTGAAGGTAATCCAATAGATGCTGAGAAAAAAAGTATTATTCAAGATTTGACTAATTTAGGTTATCAATTTGATGGATTGACAACAGGTTATCCAGGTGGAGAACCAGATTGGTTATACTATAAAGATTTGACTGAATTAACTGAAAAGAATTTGCTTAAAAGTTTTAGCAAAAAGGGTAAACCCTTGGTGAAAAAGGCTGAAACGTTTGGTATTCGGTTGAAAAAGTTAAAACGTGAAGAACTATCGATTTTTAAGAATATAACTAAAGAAACCTCTGAACGTAGAGAATACAGTGATAAAAGTTTAGAATATTATGAGCACTTTTATGATTCATTTGGAGAACAAGCGGAGTTTCTCATAGCAACCTTGAATTTTTCGGACTATATGAGCAAATTGCAAGGTGAACAAAGTAAACTAGAAGAAATCTTGGGCAAGTTGCGACTTGATTTGAGTAAAAATCCTCATTCTGAGAAAAAACAAAATCAGCTGAGAGAATATTCTAGTCAATTTGAAACGTTTGAAGTTCGAAAAGCAGAAGCGCGAGACTTGATTGAAAAATATGGAGAAGAAGATATTGTTTTAGCCGGGAGTTTATTTGTTTATATGCCTCAGGAAACGACTTATCTCTTTAGTGGTTCTTACACTGAGTTTAATAAGTTCTATGCGCCTGCACTGCTTCAAAAATATGTTATGTTGGAAAGCATAAAACGTGGAATACCTAAATACAACTTCCTAGGCATTCAAGGGATTTTTGATGGTAGTGATGGTGTTTTGCGTTTTAAACAAAATTTTAATGGCTATATTGTACGTAAAGCAGGAACTTTCCGTTATCATCCATCGCCTTTAAAACACAAAGCTATTCAGTTATTCAAAAAAATAGTAGGACGTTAAGATGAAAAAGCCAGTATTTAGCTTTCTTTCAGCTTGTTTTAGTAAAATAGACTTTATTTGCTAGAAAGGTGGAGAGATATGCGTTGGCTTTTTCGTTTGATAGGGGCTTTCTTTTATTTTATTTGGCGTTTGTTTTGGCGTCTGGTTTGGATTGTTTTGCTTTTATGTACTCTTGCTTTTGGATTTCTCTGGTATCTGAACGGGGATTTTCAAGGGGCGCTGAAGCAAGCAGAACGGTCAGTAAAAATTGGTCAACAAAGTATCGACCAATGGGAAAGAACAGGGCAACTGCCTAAGTTGAACCAGACAGATAGCCACCAGCATTCTGAAGGAAGATGGCCACAGGCCTCTGCTCGTATTTACTTGGATCCGCAGATGGATTCACGCTTTCAAGAGGCATATTTAGAAGCAATTCAGAACTGGAATCAAACTGGTGCCTTTCATTTTGAACTTGTGACTGAGTCCAGCAAGGCAGATATCTTGGCTACGGAGATGAATGACGGAGGTACTCCTGTGGCAGGAGAAGCGGAAAGTCAGACCAATCTCTTGACGGGGCAATTCTTGTCTGTCACGGTGCGGTTGAATCACTATTATCTGTCCAATCCAGACTATGGCTATTCCTATGAGCGCATTGTCCATACGGCAGAACATGAGTTGGGGCATGCGATTGGCTTGGACCATACAGATGAAAAGTCTGTCATGCAACCTGCGGGTTCCTTTTATGGTATTCAGGAAGTGGATGTTGCAAACCTTCGAAAATTATATGAGACCAATGAGTAGGGGACTATCTTTCCCTACTTTTTTGCTATAATGGAACTATGAATAACTTGATTAAATCAAAACTAGAGCTCTTGCCTACCAGCCCTGGTTGCTACATTCACAAGGATAAAAACGGCACCATTATCTATGTAGGAAAGGCTAAAAATCTGCGTAACCGCGTGAGGTCTTATTTCCGTGGAAGTCATGATACCAAAACAGAGGCCTTGGTGTCTGAAATTGTGGATTTTGAATTTATCGTTACGGAGTCCAATATTGAGGCACTTCTCCTAGAAATCAATCTAATCAAGGAAAATAAGCCCAAGTACAATATCATGCTCAAGGATGATAAGTCCTATCCTTTCATCAAGATTACCAATGAACGCTATCCTCGTTTGATTATCACCCGTCAGGTCAAGAAGGACGGCGGTCTCTACTTTGGACCTTATCCAGATGTAGGGGCAGCCAATGAAATCAAGCGGCTACTGGATCGGATTTTCCCTTTTAGAAAGTGTACCAATCCGCCGTCTAAGGTCTGTTTTTACTACCATATCGGTCAATGTATGGCCCACACCATCTGTAAGAAGGATGAGGACTATTTCAAGTCTATGGCTCAGGAGGTTTCTGATTTCCTAAAAGGGCAGGATGATCAAATTATCGATGACCTCAAGGGCAAGATGGCAGCGGCAGCTCAGACTATGGAATTTGAACGTGCAGCGGAATACCGTGATCTGATTCAGGCCATTGGAACGCTTCGAACCAAGCAACGGGTCATGGCTAAGGATCTCCAAAATCGGGATGTCTTTGGCTACTATGTGGACAAGGGCTGGATGTGTGTACAGGTTTTCTTTGTCCGTCAAGGCAAGTTAATTGAACGTGACGTCAATCTATTCCCCAACTACAATGATCCAGATGAGGACTTTCTAACCTATGTAGGACAATTCTATCAAGAAAAATCTCATCTAGTACCCAATGAGGTGCTGATTCCGCAGGATATTGACGAAGAAGCTGTCAAGGCTTTGGTGGATACCAAGATTCTCAAACCCCAGCGTGGAGAGAAAAAGCAACTGGTCAATCTGGCTATAAAGAATGCTCGAGTCAGCCTAGAGCAGAAATTCAATCTGCTAGAGAAATCTGTCGAAAAGACACAGGGGGCTATTGAAAATCTAGGACGCTTGCTCCAAATTCCGACACCAGTCCGCATCGAATCCTTTGATAACTCCAATATCATGGGAACTAGTCCTGTTTCAGCCATGGTAGTCTTTGTCAACGGAAAACCTAGTAAGAAGGATTACCGTAAGTATAAAATCAAGACCGTAGTCGGGCCAGACGACTATGCTAGTATGCGAGAGGTCATTCGCAGACGCTATGGTCGAGTACAGCGTGACGGTTTGACTCCTCCAGATTTGATTGTCATTGATGGGGGACAAGGTCAAGTCAATATCGCCAAGCAAGTCATACAAGAGGAACTGGGTTTGGATATCCCCATTGCAGGTCTGCAAAAGAATGACAAGCACCAAACCCATGAATTGCTCTTTGGAGATCCGCTTAAGGTGGTGGAGTTGTCTCGCAATTCTCAGGAATTTTTCCTCCTCCAACGCATCCAAGATGAGGTACATCGCTTTGCCATCACCTTCCACCGCCAACTGCGCTCCAAAAATTCTTTTTCATCACAACTGGATGGGATTGACGGTCTGGGACCTAAACGCAAGCAAAATCTCATGAAGCATTTCAAGTCTTTGACCAAAATCAAGAAAGCCAGTGTGGATGAGATTGTCGAAGTTGGGGTACCAAGAGCAGTTGCAGAAGCTGTGCAGAGGAAGTTGAACCCGCAGAAGGCAGAAGTCTTGCCTCAAGTAGCAGAAGAAAGAGTAGATTACCAAACGGAAGGAAACCACAATGAAACATAAAATCGCAATTTTATCAGATATTCATGGCAATGCGACGGCGCTAGAAGCAGTGATTGCAGATGCTAAAAATCAAGGAGTCAGTGAATACTGGCTTCTGGGAGATATTTTTCTTCCTGGTCCAGGCGCAAATGACTTAGTCGCCCTGCTAAAGGACCTTCCCATCACAGCCAGTGTTCGAGGCAATTGGGATGATCGTATCCTTGAGGCCTTGGATGGCGAATATGGTTTGGAACATCCGAAAGAAATCCAGTCAATGCGCATGACCCAGTTTTTGATGGAGCGAATGGATCCTGCAACGATTGTCTGGCTACGAAGCTTGCCTTTGCTGGAAAAGAAAGAAGTTGAGGGACTGCGTTTTTCTCTCACACATAATTTACCTGACAAAAATTATGGGGGTGACTTGTTGGTTGGGAATGATACAGAAAAATTTGACCAGCTGCTAGATGAGGAAACGGACGTGGCAGTCTATGGTCATGTCCACAAGCAGTTGCTTCGTTATGGAAGCCGAGGACAACAAATCATCAATCCAGGGTCGATTGGCATGCCCTATTTTAATTGGGAGGCGTTAAAAAATCACCGTGCCCAGTATGCCGTGATAGAAGTTGAAGATGGGGAATTGGTAAATATTCTATTTCGTAAAGTCGCTTATGATTATGAAGCGGAGTTAGAACTGGCCAAGTCCAAGGGACTTCCCTTTATCGAAATGTATGAAGAGCTACGTCGTGAAGATAACTATCAGGGACACAATCTGGAACTCTTAGCCAGCTTAATAGAAAAGCATGGGTATGTAGAGGATGTGAAAGATTATTTTGATTTTTTGTAAAAGTTTCCTAAAATAACTAATGCAAACTAAAAAGCGATTGGCTAGTCCAATCGCTTTTAGTATATCTTATACTCAATGAAAATCAAAGAGCAAACTAGGAAGCTAGCCGTAGGTTGCTCAAAACACTGTTTTGAGGTTGCAGATAGAGCTGACGTGGTTTGAAGAGATTTTTGAAGAGTATTATTGTAACTGAGATTGATCTGGAAGATAAGAGCCACCTAGATAGGTATTGCTGAGTTTTTCGAGTGTTCCGTCTTGGTAGAGTTCTTTGAGCGCTTTATCAAATTGCTCTTTAAACTCTTTTTGGTCGCTTGAGAAAACGATATAGTTGCTGGGGCTATCGGCAGAAGGCAAGTCAACCACAGAAAGGTCTAAGCCACGGTCCTTGATAATCTTTTGAACAGAGACCTTGTCAAAAACGAGGAAATCAAATTCGCCGTTAGAGAGGTCTAGGATTCGTTTACCGATATCTTCACCAGAAAAATCAATCGTAGCAGGATTGTCAGTGTGTTTCTGGTTCCAGTTATTGATGAATTGAGCGTTAGAAGTTCCGGTATCCTCTTGTGTTGTTTTGCCAGCGATTTGGTCAAGTGAAGTCAAAGGATTTTTCTTGTTGCTGACGAGGACGAGGGGATTGTTTGAAATTGGAAGTGAGTAGAGGTATTTTTCAGCACGCTCTTTTGTGTAACTCAAGTTATTGGCTGCAGCCTGATAGTGACCAGAATCAAGTCCTGGGAAGATGCTCTCCCAGGCAGTTCTTTGGAATTGAATCTCGTAATCCCTGAGTTTTTCATCCACTGCCTTTAGAACTTCAATATCGAAGCCTGTCAGATTGCCCTTGTCTTCGTAGTCAAATGGTGGCACATCACCAGCTGTAGCAACGACGATTGTCTTTTGAGAGTTGGTCTCTTTGGGTGTGGCTTGATTCCCACAGGCAACCAAAAATGGTAGGATAGCTAGTAATAGGCTAAATTTTTTCATAATATCTCCATTCAAATGTAAAGTACTTGCTAGTTTATCAGAAACTTTCCTGATGAACCAATATATATTTTTTATGATTGTGATAAAAAAACTTAATCATGAAAAATCTCTGCAAGCTCTTTCAAATTATGGTAGAATGGAAGCAGTAGAATTAGAAAAGGAAATCGATTATGAAATTTCTTGAATTAAACAAAAAACGTCATGCGACTAAGCATTTCACTGATAAGCCAGTTGATCCAAAAGATGTGCGTACGGCTATCGAAATTGCAACCTTGGCTCCAAGCGCCCACAACAGCCAGCCTTGGAAATTTGTGGTGGTACGTGAGAAAAATGCCGAACTAGCAAAATTGGCTTACGGTTCGAACTTTGAACAGGTATCATCAGCGCCTGTAACTATTGCCCTGTTTACAGACACAGATTTGGCTAAACGTGCTCGTAAGATTGCCCGAGTTGGTGGTGCTAACAATTTCTCAGAAGAACAACTTCAATATTTCATGAAGAATTTACCTGCGGAATTTGCACACTACAATGAACAACAGGTCAGCGACTACCTAGCTCTCAATGCAGGTTTGGTTGCTATGAACTTGGTTCTGGCTCTTACAGACCAAGGAATCGGATCAAATCTGATTCTTGGTTTTGACAAATCAAAAGTCAACGAAGTTTTGGATATCGAAGACCGCTTCCGCCCAGAACTCTTGATTACAGTGGGTTACACAGATGAAAAATTGGAACCAAGCTACCGCTTGCCAGTAGATGAAATCATCGAGAAAAGATAGAAGGAAGATAATATGACAGCAATTGATTTTACAGCAGAAGTAGAAAAACGTAAAGAAGACCTCTTGGCTGACTTGTTTAGCCTTTTGGAAATCAACTCAGAACGTGATGATAGCAAGGTTGATGCTCAGCATCCATTTGGACCTGGGCCGGTAAAAGCCTTGGAGAAATTCCTTGAAATCGCAGACCGTGATGGCTACCCAACTAAAAATGTTGACAACTACGCAGGACATTTTGAGTTTGGTGATGGAGAAGAAGTTCTCGGTATCTTTGCCCACATGGACGTGGTGCCAGCTGGTAGCGGTTGGGACACAGACCCTTACACACCAACTATCAAAGACGGTCGCCTTTATGCACGTGGGGCTTCGGATGACAAGGGTCCTACAACAGCTTGTTACTATGGTTTGAAAATCATCAAAGAATTGGGTCTTCCAACTTCTAAGAAAGTTCGTTTCATCGTTGGAACAGATGAAGAATCAGGTTGGGCAGACATGGACTACTATTTCGAGCACGTAGGACTTGCAAAACCAGACTTTGGTTTCTCTCCAGACGCTGAATTCCCTATCATCAATGGTGAAAAAGGAAATATCACGGAATACCTCCACTTTGCAGGTGAAAATGCAGGTGCTGCCCGTCTTCACAGCTTTACAGGTGGTTTACGTGAAAATATGGTACCAGAATCAGCAACAGCAGTCGTTTCAGGTGATTTGGCTGACTTGCAAGCTAAACTAGATGCCTTTGTTGCAGAACACAAACTTAGAGGAGAACTCCAAGAAGAAGCTGGCCAATACAAGGTGACGATCATTGGTAAATCAGCCCACGGTGCTATGCCTGCTTCAGGTGTCAATGGTGCGACTTACCTAGCCCTCTTCCTTAGCCAGTTTGACTTTGCTGGTCCAGCCAAAGACTACCTTGACATCGCTGGTAAAATTCTCTTGAACGACCATGAGGGTGAAAATCTCAAGATTGCTCATGTGGATGAAAAGATGGGTGCTCTTTCTATGAATGCGGGGGTCTTCCGCTTCGATGAAACAAGTGCTGATAATACCATTGCCCTTAATATCCGCTATCCAAAAGGAACAAGTCCAGAACAAATCAAGTCAATCCTTGAAAACTTGCCAGTTGCTTCTGTTAGCCTTTCTGAACACGGTCATACGCCTCACTATGTGCCAATGGAAGATCCACTTGTGCAAACCTTGTTGAATGTTTATGAAAAACAAACTGGTCTTAAAGGTCACGAGCAAGTCATCGGTGGTGGAACCTTTGGTCGCTTGCTAGAACGAGGTGTTGCCTACGGTGCTATGTTCCCAGACTCAATTGATACCATGCACCAAGCCAATGAATTTATCGCCTTGGATGATCTCTTCCGAGCAGCAGCAATCTATGCCGAAGCTATTTACGAATTGATCAAATAAAACGATAGAAGTCTGAGATTGTATGCTTAGACTTCTTTTTGGAGGGAAAGTAGATGTCTCAAATTGAAAGAATCAAGCAGGCTATTATGGCAGATCCGCAGAATGCTACCTATACAGAGCGTGGCATCGAGCCTCTCTTTGCAGCGCCAAAGACTGCTCGCATCAATATCATCGGTCAAGCGCCTGGTCTTAAAACCCAAGAAGCAGGCCTTTACTGGAAGGACAAGAGTGGTGACCGCTTGCGGGACTGGCTAGGTGTGGATGAAGATACCTTTTACAATTCAGGTTATTTTGCGGTCTTGCCTATGGATTTTTACTTTCCAGGGCATGGCAAGTCAGGTGATCTGCCACCGAGAACTGGCTTTGCTGAAAAATGGCATCCGCAACTCTTGCAAGAATTGCCCGATATTCAGTTGACCCTCTTAATTGGGCAATATGCCCAGGCCTACTATTTAAAGGAGAAAGTCAGTGGCAAGGTGACAGAACGGGTAAAACATTACCAGAACTACTTGCCAACCTATTTTCCACTAGTTCACCCCTCACCGCGAAATCAAATCTGGATGGCCAAAAATCCTTGGTTTGAGTCGGAAGTGGTGCCAGATTTGAAAGAAAGAATTAAAACCATTTTATAGTCAATGAAAATCAAAGAGCAAACTAGGAAGCTAGCCGCAAGCTGCTCAAAGTACAGCTTTGAGGTTGTGGATAGAACTGACGAAGTCAGTAACCATACCTACGGTAAGGCGACGCTGACGTGGTTTGAAGAGATTTTCGAAGAGTATTAGGAGAAAAAGAATGAAAGAAATAACCTTTGATGCATTTTACCAGCTTTACCAAAACGACCAACTTTCTCTAGTAGACGTGAGAGAAGTGGATGAGTTTGAAGCTCTTCATTTAGAAGGCGCTCACAACTTGCCACTTAGTCAATTGGCTGATAGCTATGATCAGTTGGACAAGGACCAGTTACATTATGTTATTTGTAAATCTGGAATGAGATCGGCGCGTGCTTGCCAATTCTTATCAGAACAAGGTTATGAGGTTATCAATGTCCAAGGTGGCATGATGGCCTTTGAAGAACTTTAAACATTACAATTTTCTCCTACTTGGTGTAATCTCGGTAGGAGAATTTTATTTTTAGACAATTCTCATTTTTAAGAATCTTGAAAACATTCAATATTTACTTCGTGAAGCTTTTTTCATACTCCTATTCATGATATACTAGGTCAGTATTTTATAAATATGAAGGAGATTTTCATGGCTAAAAAAGGTGCCCTAACAGGTTTACTCCTGTTTGGAATATTTTTTGGTGCGGGGAACTTGATTTTTCCGCCTTCTCTAGGTGCTCTATCTGGAGAACATTTTCTTCCTGCCATCGCAGGTTTTGTCTTTTCAGGCGTCGGTATCGCCGTCTTGACTCTTATTATTGGAACGCTAAATCCTAAAGGATATATCTACGAGATTTCAACAAAGATAGCGCCTTGGTTTGCGACTCTTTACCTCTCAGTTCTTTACTTGTCAATCGGTCCATTCTTTGCCATCCCACGTACTGCTACAACAGCTTACGAAGTAGGGATTAGCCCTCTTTTGTCGGATGCAAATAAAGGTCTTGGTTTGATTGTCTTTACAGTTCTGTATTTTGCAGCAGCCTATGTGATTTCGCTTAATCCATCAAAAATCTTGGACCGTATCGGCCGTATTTTAACGCCAATCTTTGCGATTTTGATTGTTATCTTGGTTGTTCTGGGAGCTTTCAAATACGGTGGAACAAGTCCTCAAGCTGCTTCAGCTGCTTATCAAGCTTCTGCCTTTGGTACAGGTTTCCTAGAAGGTTATAATACCTTGGACGCCCTTGCTTCAGTTGCCTTTAGCGTAATCGCAGTTCAAACCTTGAAACAACTTGGATTCTCAAGTAAGAAAGAATACATTTCAACTATTTGGGTGGTTGGTATCGTTGTTGCCCTTGCCTTCAGCGCTCTTTATATCGGTTTAGGTTTCCTTGGAAATCATTTCCCGGTACCAGCTGAGGCTATGAAGGGTGGAACACCAGGTGTTTACATCTTGTCACAAGCCACTCAAGAAATTTTTGGCTCAACAGCTCAACTCTTCCTGGCAGCTATGGTTACCGTAACCTGCTTCACAACAACTGTTGGTTTGATTGTGTCAACAGCTGAGTTCTTTAATGAACGCTTCCCGCAAATCAACTACAAGGTTTATGCGACAGCCTTTACTTTGATTGGATTTGCTATTGCCAATTTGGGTCTTGATGCGATTATCAAGTACTCAATCCCTGTACTGGTTATTTTGTACCCAATCACGATTGCCATCGTTATGATTGTTATTGTCAACAAATTTGTTGCTCTTTCAAAACCAGGTATGCAGTTGACAATTGCTGTTGTTACAGCTATTGCCATTGCAAGCGTATTAGGAAGCTCATTTAAGGTTGAGTTTCTTGCAAATCTTGTCAACGCTCTTCCTTTTGCCAAGGCATCTCTCCCATGGTTGGTGCCAGCTATTGTCGGAATCTTGCTCTCATTGGTTCTACCAAACAAGCAAGAAAGCGATGTTTTTGAAATGGAATAATTATTAAAATCACTTTTGTAGCCAAGTCTATAGGAGTGATTTTCTTTTTTTATCCGATGATAAATGTGTTATAATAGGTAGCAAAAGAGGTGAAGAAATGAATCAAACAGTAGAATATATTAAAGAACTGACAGCCATTGCGTCGCCAACGGGCTTCACTCGGGAGATTTCGAACTATTTAGTCAAGACTTTAGAAGGTTTTGGTTATCAGCCAGTTCGTACAGCCAAAGGCGGTGTCAATGTGACCATTAAAGGTCGAAATGATGAAGAGCATCGCTATGTGACTGCCCATGTGGATACGCTGGGGGCCATTGTCCGTGCTGTCAAACCAGACGGTCGTCTCAAACTGGATCGTATCGGTGGCTTTCCTTGGAACATGATTGAAGGTGAAAACTGTACCGTTCATGTGGCTAGCACAGGTGAAAAAGTATCAGGAACCATCCTTATCCACCAAACTTCTTGCCATGTTTATAAGGATGCAGGAACTGCAGAACGCACGCAGGACAATATGGAAGTGCGTTTAGACGCCAAAGTAACTAGTGAAAAAGAAACTCGTGCCTTGGGAATTGAGGTCGGTGATTTTATCAGCTTTGACCCACGAACTGTCGTGACAGAGACAGGTTTTATCAAGTCTCGCCACTTGGATGACAAGGTCAGCGCAGCGATTTTGCTTCACCTGCTTCGTGTTTATAAGGAAGAGAAGATTGAATTACCCGTAACAACTCATTTTGCTTTTTCAGTTTTTGAAGAAGTGGGACACGGTGCTAACTCTAATATCCCTGCTCAGGTAGTAGAATATCTGGCTGTGGATATGGGAGCTATGGGAGATGACCAGCAAACAGACGAATATACAGTGTCTATCTGTGTCAAGGATGCTTCTGGACCTTATCACTATGACTTCCGGCAACACTTGGTTGCTTTGGCTAAAGAGCAAGATATTCCATTTAAGCTCGATATCTATCCATTTTATGGTTCGGATGCTTCAGCAGCTATGTCTGCAGGGGCAGAAGTCAAACACGCCCTTCTCGGTGCTGGTATCGAGTCTAGTCATTCTTATGAGCGTACTCATATTGACTCGGTGGTCGCAACGGAACGTATGGTTGATGCTTATCTTAAGAGTGGGGTGGTGGAGTGAAGGGGGTGATAAAGTATTATGTATGAAATACTGAAACAATTATCAACTCCTGCTATAATAACAGGTCTAATTTCAGGTTTGTATGCATATTTCCAAAAGAAAAAAGAGGAATATCGTAAGTATGTGTATGAAAATAAACAAGAAAACTTTAAAGAACTAGTTGTTTATGCTGATGAACTGGTAGATAAAGGGATTACTAATCCAGATTTAGAAAAACTACTTTTTAAAATTTCTCAAAAAATTAACCCGTATGGACGCAAAATAAAAACTTTTGGTAAATATCAGTGGATAGAAGATGATGGATACGTGTGGTATCAAATAGAAATGATAGAGGAAAAACTTGCTTCTCAAAAACTTCACATAGAGGATTTAAAAGAACTAGCTCATCGGATACAGATTTCTAAACGATTATTAGATATAAAAGTAGAAAAAAATATTTCGCTCATAAGTTCAGCTAAAATATGGTTTTATTTATTTCAGTATGCGATGTTATTACTTCAGCTATTTTTCATATACTCTGGGTATAAGAGTTTTATCGAACAACCCACTGGATTCTCTTTGTTATTAGCTTATTGGTTGATTGTTATTGTAACCTTAATTTTTTTACTCCCAGAATTGAGTATTAATGAAAGCGATGATAGAAAATCTGAAATACGCATTACAGTACTCTCTTTCTTTATTGCCGCAGTTGATGCTGGAATAGCGTATTATTTGTATAATAATTCTTCTATTGCTCTGCTTGTTGGAATGGTTTCACTACTTCTAATTGTTGGTGTATTAATTTTAAAAGCCATCATTTTCGGAGAAAGTGAAATTGGTAAAGTATCTACAATTTATATCGAAGAATATAGGAAGCTACAGGGACCTGAGTTAAGTAAGAGACGCTTTATAAATAATTTTACAGTTATTCCATTTTTTAATAAGATTAAGAATTTATTTCACAAAGATAAGAGGGAGAGAAATGACGACCTATAAACACTGACTCTTTGACCTTAATTACATCCTTCTCGACTTTGAAACAGTTGAGGATTGGGGTTAGTCTGACAACAGATATCTAAGGGGTGAATCAAGTACGGTTTGACAGTGAGTGGTTTAATCCCTACATACTTAAGAATACAAGCATCTCAATATCAAGTTGTTAAATTCAAGATTGAACCTATTAGAATTGAAAGGAGAGACTCATGTGTTTGATTTGCCAGAGAATTGAGCTCATTAAGAAGGGAGAAAATCCCTATTTTGTCAAAGAGTTGGAAACAGGCTATCTTGTGATTGGAGACCACCAGTATTTTGCAGGCTATAGTCTCTTTCTAGCCAAGGAACATGTCACCGAATTGCACCATTTGAAAAAGGAGACAAGACTCCGTTTTCTAGAAGAAATGAGTGTGGTCCAAGAGGCGGTTGCCAAGGCCTTTGCTGCCGAGAAAATGAATATCGAACTACTAGGAAATGGCGATGCACATCTCCACTGGCATCTTTTTCCTAGACGAAGAGGTGATATGAATGGCCATGGTCTCAAGGGACGTGGGCCAGTCTGGTGGGTTCCCTTTGAAGAAATGATAGCAGAAACCTGCCAAGCAAAACCGGATGAGATTAAAAGATTAGTCGAACGTCTATCGTTAGAAGTAGATAAACTATTAGAAATAAAGGAGTAGAAATGAAAAAAAGATACCTTATCTTGACAGCTTTGCTAGCCTTGAGTCTAGCAGCTTGTTCACAAGAAAAAGCAAAAAATGAAGATGGCTCAGCTAAGACAGAACAAACAGCTAAAGCTGATGGAACAGTCGGAAGTAAGTCTCAAGGAGCTGCCCAGAAAAAAGCAGAAGTGGTTAATAAAGGAGACTACTACAGCATCCAAGGGAAATACGATGAAATCATCGTAGCAAATAAACATTATCCTTTGTCAAAAGACTATAATCCAGGGGAAAATCCAACAGCTAAGGCTGAGTTGGTCAAACTCATTAAAGCTATGCAAGAGGCAGGTTTCCCAATTAGTGATCATTATAGTGGTTTTAGAAGTTATGAAACTCAGACCAAGCTCTATCAAGATTATGTCAACCAAGATGGGAAGGCAGCAGCTGACCGTTACTCTGCCCGACCTGGCTATAGTGAACACCAAACTGGTTTGGCATTTGATGTTATTGGGACTGATGGTGATTTAGTAACAGAAGAAAAAGCAGCCCAATGGCTCTTGGACCATGCAGCTGATTATGGCTTTGTTGTCCGTTATCTCAAAGGTAAAGAAAAAGAAACAGGCTATATGGCTGAAGAATGGCACCTTCGTTATGTCGGAAAAGAAGCAAAAGAAATTGCAGAGAGTGGTCTCAGTTTGGAAGAATACTACGGCTTTGAAGGCGGAGATTACGTCG
>CAURMD010000025.1:0-17220 GCA_963525985.1 uncultured Streptococcus sp.
ACTGCGCTCAAATGATTAAAGAACAGGAATTACCTATTTTTAACTGGATATGGTTCGGTCTTTATCAAACTGACAAGGGAATATCCGCATACACTTATGGAATGTACGTGTTTGGAAAATATGAGCTTGAGATAATAGATGCAGATGAAAATCCGGGGAATCTAATAAAATTTATATCTTCAATCGTATCGTACATACTCCTTGAGGATGTAGATTTGCAGGATGGTGAGACCGTAGGGTTTTCAAAAAATGACAAGCATAAAATTACATTAAGCAAAGGTGTTGCTCTTCCGGATCAAGACACATTGAAAATTGCTTATTAAGCGGAAACAAGAAAATCTTGGTGGAGGAAATAGAGTGAAGTGACCCCAAAAGTTAGATTTTTTATATCTAGTTTTTGGGGTGTAGTATAAAAGGCTGGGGCAACCTAGTCTTTTTTGTTGGAAAGAATGTTATGTTAGAAAATGCGATATAAAAAGTAAGAGAGCTCTTGACATTTATGTCATACTCAATTATTTTAAAAAAGCAACCTTGTCCACTGTCAGTAGGCTCATATGTCACAATGGCTTGTTTATGTACATTAGGATTTGCTTACTCAAAAGTATAAAAACAAGAAACAGAGCATTTGGACAGTTGGGTTGCTTAATAGTTTTCTAATTTTTTTAAAATGAGAAAATTTAAAGGGCACAGTGTAAATGATTCAGGAGGAATCTTTGGGCTAATCATGGTATAATAAAAGGTAATGAAAAATTCCAACGAGGCAGAGATGAAATTACTTTATACTGATATTCGGACTTCTTTGACAGAAATCCTAACCAGAGAGGCGGAGGAGTTAGTTGCTGCGGGCAAGCGGGTCTTCTACATCGCCCCCAACTCTCTTTCTTTTGAAAAGGAACGCGCCGTGCTGGAATGCTTGTCCCAGCAGGCTTCTTTTGCGATTACCGTCACGCGCTTTGCTCAAATGGCTCGTTATCTGATTTTGAATGACTTGCCTGCTAAGACCAGTCTAGATGACATCGGTCTTGGGATGGCCTTTTACAGATGTCTTGCTGAACTTGTTCCCAAAGATTTACGAGTATACGGTGCCATCAAGCAGGATCCTCAGTTTATCCAGCAGTTGATTGATCTTTATCACGAGATGACGACTGCTCAAATGAGTTTTTTGGACTTGGAGAGTTTGACGGATGAGGACAAGCGAGCAGACTTACTCTTGATTTTTGAGAAAGTAACGGCCTATCTTAATCAAGGTCAATTGGCTCAAGGAAGTCAGTTGTCCCATTTGATTGAGGCTATTGAGAATAACAAAGTTAGTAGTGATTTTACTCAACTCGCCTTGGTTATTGATGGATTTACTCGTTTTTCTGCTGAGGAAGAGCGGATTGTGGACTTACTTCACGGCAAGGGTGTTGAGATTGTCATTGGAGCCTATGCTAGTAAGAAAGCCTATACTAGCCCTTTTAGCGAGGGTAATCTCTACCAAGCCAGTGTGGAGTTTCTCCATCATTTAGCTGCAAAATACCAAACTCCTGCTCAAGACCGTTCTCAGACTCATGAGCAGATGGATAGTTTTGATAAGGCCTCTCGTTTGCTGGAGTCTTCTTATGACTTTTCAGAACTCGCTTTGGATGTCGATGAGAAGGACCGTGAAAACTTACAAATCTGGTCTTGCTTGACGCAAAAGGAGGAGTTGGAGCTAGTAGCCCGTAGTATTCGTCAGAAATTACATGAAAATGCAGACCTGAGTTACAAGCATTTCCGTATTCTCTTGGGGGATGTAGCTTCTTATCAGTTATCTCTTAAAACCATTTTTGACCAGTATCAGATTCCTTTCTATCTTGGTAGAAGCGAATCCATGGCGCACCACCCTTTAACTCAGTTTGTCGAGTCTATTTTGGCTTTGAAACGCTATCGTTTCCGTCAGGAGGATTTGATTAACCTTCTTAGAACAGGTTTGTATACCTACCTTAGTCAAGCTGATATTGATGCTTTTGAGCAATATATCCGCTATCTTGGTATCAATGGCTTGCCAGCCTTTCAGCAAACCTTTACCAAATCCCACCATGGAAAATTTAATCTGGAACGTTTAAATGATCTTCGTCTGCGTATTTTAACACCTCTTGAAACTCTGTTTGCCAGTCGAAAACAGAAGGCTGAAAATCTCTTGCAAAAGTGGAACTCTTTTCTAAAAGAAGGATTAGTGACCAAGCAACTGCAAGATTTGACAGCCACTATGGAAGCTATAGAACAGGAAAGACAGACTGAAGTTTGGAAGGCTTTCTGTCATGTTTTAGAACAATTTTCAACCGTTTTTGCTGGTTCACAGGTTAGTTTAGAGGACTTTCTAGCCTTGCTCCATTCTGGGATGAGTCTATCTCAGTATCGCACCATTCCAGCAACAGTGGACACTGTTCTGGTGCAGAGTTACGATTTGATTGCGCCTTTGACAGCTGACTTTGTCTATGCCATTGGTCTGACTCAGGACAATTTACCAAAAATCGCGCAAAATACCAGTCTTTTGACTGATGAAGAAAGACAAAGCTTAAACCAAGCAACCGAAGAAGGCGTTCAATTGCTGATTGCCAGCAGTGAAAATCTCAAGAAAAATCGCTATACTATGCTTTCCTTGGTCAATTCTGCTCGTAAGCAGTTGGTCTTATCGGCTCCAAGCCTTTTTAACGAAAGTGAAAGCAAGGAATCAGCTTATCTTCAAGAGCTAGTTCATTTTGGATTTAGGCGAAAAGAGAAGAGGATGAATCACAAAGGGCTGTCTAAGGAAGATATGGGTTCCTATCACAGTCTTTTGTCCAGTCTGGTTGCCTATCACCAGCAGGGCGAGACGAGTGATACTGAGCAAAATTTGACCTTTGTCAAGGTTCTGGCGCGTGTGATGGGTAAAAAACTAGACCAAAAAGGTTTGGAAAATCCAGCCCTCCCAACTAGTCCAAGCAGTAAGCAATTGGCTAAGAACACCTTACAAGCGCTCTATCCTGCTGATCAGGAGTTTTACCTGTCTACCTCTGGTTTGACGGAGTTTTACCGCAATGAATACAGTTATTTCCTCCGCTACGTGTTAGGCTTGCAGGAAGAATTGCGCCTGCGTCCAGATGCCCGTAGTCACGGGAATTTTTTGCACCGCATTTTTGAACGTGCCTTGCAGTTGCCTGACGAAGATTCCTTTGACAAACGTCTAGAACAAGCTATCCACGAAACCAGTCAGGAACGAGAATTTAAAGCCATTTATCAAGAAAGTTTGGAAGCCCAGTTTACCAAGGAAGTTTTGCTTGATGTGGCGCGGACGACTGGACATATTCTCCGACACAATCCAGCCATCGAAACCATCAAAGAGGAAGCGAATTTTGGCGGCAAAGACCAGGCCTTTATTCAATTGGACAATGGACGCAGTGTCTTTGTACGAGGTAAGGTTGACCGCATTGACCGATTGAAAGCTGATGGGGCGATAGGAGTGGTAGACTACAAGTCCAGTCTGACTCAGTTCCAGTTTCCTCATTTCTTTAATGGACTCAATTCCCAGTTACCAACCTATCTTGCTGCCCTAAAAAGAGAAGGAGAGAACAACTTTTTCGGTGCCATGTACTTGGAAATGGCTGAGCCTGTCCAATCTTTGATGGCCGTTAAAAGTCTGGCAGGTGCAGTAGTAGAAGCTAGCAAGTCAATGAAATACCAAGGCCTCTTTTTAGAAAAAGAAAGCAGTCATTTGGGCGAATTTTATAACAAAAACAAGGCTAATCAGCTGACGGATGAGGAATTCCAGCTCCTACTGGACTACAATGCCTATCTTTACAAGAAAGCAGCTGAGAAGATTTTAGCAGGTCAGTTCGCCATTAATCCTTATACCGAAAATGGCAGAAGTATTGCCCCATACGTCCAGCAACACCAAGCCATCACAGGATTTGAAGCCAATTACCACTTGAGTCAAGCCCGTTTCCTAGAAAAGTTGGACTTGGCTGACGGCAAGCGTCTTGTCGGAGAAAAACTCAAGCAAGCTTGGTTTGAAAAAATAAGAGAGGAGTTGAATCGATGAAGCCCATTCCCTTTTTAAGTGAGGAGGAAATTCAAAAACTGCAAGAAGCAGAAGCGAATTCGAGCAAGGAACAAAAGAAAACTGCCGAGCAAATCGAAGCTATCTACACTTCTGGTCAGAATATCCTCGTTTCAGCATCGGCTGGTTCTGGAAAAACCTTTGTCATGGCCGAGCGCATTCTGGACCAATTGGCGCGTGGTGTCGAAATTTCTCAACTCTTTATCTCAACCTTTACCGTCAAGGCTGCCACTGAACTTAAAGAACGTTTGGAGAAAAAAATCAGCCAACAAATCCAAGAAAGTGGCGATGTTGACCTCAAACAACACTTAGGACGCCAGTTGGCAGACCTACCCAACGCAGCCATCGGAACCATGGACTCTTTCACACAAAAATTCCTTGGTAAACATGGCTATCTGATTGATATTGCACCTAATTTCCGTATTTTACAAAACCAGAGCGAGCAACTTCTTCTCAAAAACGAAGTCTTCCATGAGGTCTTTGAAGCCCATTACCAAGGTAAACAGAAAGATACCTTTAGTCATTTGCTGAAAAATTTTGCAGGGCGTGGCAAGGATGAACGGGGGCTACGCCAGCAAGTCTACAAAATCTATGATTTCCTCCAATCCACCAGTAATCCTCAAAAGTGGCTGAGTGAATCTTTCTTAAAAGGCTTTGAAAAAGCTGATTTTACCAGTGAAAAAGAAAGACTGACTGAGCAAATCAAACAAGCCCTTTGGGATTTGGAAAACTTTTTCCGTTATCATCTGGATAATGATGCCAAGGAGTTTCCAAAGGCTGCCTATTTAGAAAATGTCCAGCTGATTTTAGATGAAATTGGCTCCTTAAATCAGGAGTCCGATAGTCAGGCTTATCAAGCGGTGCTTGCGCGTGTTGTCGCGATTTCGAAAGAGAAAAATGGTCGAGCTCTGACTAATGCCAGCCGTAAGGCTGATTTGAAGCCCCTGGCTGATGCCTACAACGAAGAAAGAAAGTCCCAGTTTGCTAAACTAGGACAACTGTCAGATCAGATAACCATTCTCGACTATCAAGAACGTTATCATGGAGATACATGGGAACTAGCTAAAACCTTCCAAGCCTTCATGAGTGATTTTGTAGAGGCTTATCGTCAGCGTAAACGCCAGGAAAATGCCTTTGAGTTCGCTGATATCAGCCATTACACTATTGAGATTTTAGAGAATTTCCCACAAGTCCGTGAGACTTATCAGGAGCGTTTCCACGAAGTCATGGTCGATGAGTATCAGGATACCAACCATATTCAAGAACGGATGCTGGAATTGCTGTCTAATGGCCACAATCGCTTTATGGTGGGAGATATCAAGCAATCTATCTATCGTTTCCGTCAGGCAGACCCGCAGATTTTCAATGAGAAATTCCAACGCTATGCGCAAAATCCCCAAGAAGGCAAGCTCATTCTCCTCAAAGAAAATTTCCGTAGTAGTTCAGAAGTGCTGTCAGCAACCAATGATGTCTTTGAACGTCTCATGGACCAAGAGGTCGGCGAAATCAACTATGACAGCATGCACCAGCTTGTTTTTGCCAATACCAAACTGACTCCCAATCCCGATAACAAGGCAGAATTTCTCCTCTACGACAAGGACGATACCGGTGAGGAAGAAGAGAGCCAAACAGAAACGAAACTAACAGGCGAAATGCGCTTGGTTATCAAGGAAATCCTTAAACTCCATAAGGAACAAGGTGTTGCCTTTAAGGAAATCGCCCTTCTGACCTCCAGTCGCAGTCGTAATGACCAGATTCTCCTCGCCCTGTCTGAGTACGGAATTCCTGTCAAAACTGACGGAGAGCAAAACAATTATCTCCAATCCCTAGAAGTGCAAGTCATGCTGGACACCCTTCGTGTCATTCACAATCCCCTGCAAGACTACGCCTTGGTTGCCCTTATGAAGTCTCCAATGTTTAGCTTTGACGAGGACGAGTTAGCACGTTTGTCCCTTCAGAAAGCAGAGGATAAAATCCAAGAAAATCTCTATGAGAAACTAGTAAATTCTCAAAAACAGGTAAGCAGCCAAAAAGGCTTGATTCACTCAGCTCTAGCTGAGAAACTAAAGCAATTCATGAATGTCTTGGCTTCTTGGCGACTGTATTCCAAAACCCACTCCCTCTATGACTTGATTTGGAAGATTTACAACGACCGTTTTTATTATGATTATGTGGGAGCTTTGCCAAATGGGCCTGCTAGACAGACCAATCTCTATGCCCTAGCACTGCGTGCTGATCAATTTGAAAAGAGCAATTTCAAGGGCTTGTCGCGTTTTATTGGTATGATTGACCAGGTTTTAGAAGCCCAGCACGATTTGGCAAGCGTGGCCGTCGCACCGCCAAAAGATGCAGTAGAGCTCATGACCATCCACAAGAGTAAAGGGCTGGAGTTTCCTTACGTCTTTATTCTCAATATGGATCAAGATTTCAACAAGCAAGACAGCATGTCAGAGGTCATTCTCAGCCGTAAAAATGGACTTGGTGTCAAATATATTGCCAAAATGGGGACAGGAGCAGTGGAAGAACACTATCCTAAAACCATCAAACTCTCCATTCCTAGCCTGACCTATAGACAGAACGAAGAAGAATTACAGCTGGCAAGCTATTCTGAGCAAATGCGTCTGCTGTATGTTGCCATGACGAGGGCTGAGAAAAAGCTCTATCTTGTCGGCAAGGGTTCTCGCGAAAAGTTGGAAGCCAAGGAATATCCAGCAGCTAAAAATGGAAAACTAATTAGCAATACTAGACTGCAAGCACGGAATTTCCAAGATTGGCTTTGGGCTATCAGTAAAGTGTTTACTAAGGACAAACTCAACTTTAGTTATCGTTTTGTTGGAGAAGAACAGTTGACCAGAGAAGCTATCGGAGAGTTAGAAAACAAGAGTCCTCTACAAGATAGCTCCCAAGCAGACAATCGCCAGTCTGAAACCATTAAAGAAGCCCTTGAAATGCTGAAAGAGGTGGAAGTTTATAATAGTATTCACCGCGCAGCCATTGAACTTCCTAGTGTTCAAACCCCAAGTCAAATCAAGAAATTCTACGAACCAGTTATGGATATGGAAGGTGTCGAGATTGCAGGTCAAGGCCAGTCAGTAGACAAGAAAATCAGCTTTGATTTGCCAGATTTTTCAAGCAAAGAAAAGGTAACAGGAGCTGAGATTGGTAGTGCCACCCACGAACTCATGCAGAGAATTGACCTCAGTCAGCGACCAACGCTTGCTAGCCTGACAGAAACTCTCAAACAAGTTCAAACCAGCCCAGCTGTCAGAGACAAGATCAATCTTGCTAAAATTCTTGCATTCTTTGACACAGCGCTCGGTCAGGAAATTCTCGCTCATACCAACCATCTCTATCGTGAGCAACCTTTCTCCATGCTCAAACGAGACCAAAAGAGTCAGGAAGACTTCGTTGTCCGTGGTATCCTTGATGGATATCTGCTTTACGAAGACAAAATTGTTCTGTTCGACTACAAGACAGACCGCTATGATGAACCAAGTCAACTCATAGACCGTTATCGTGGTCAGTTAGCCCTTTATGGAGAGGCCTTATCTCGAGCCTATTCGATTGAAAATATTGAAAAATACTTGATTTTACTCGGTAAAGACGAGGTTCAAGTTGTAAAAGTATAATCTAGAAAGGAGACCTCATGACACTTCCAGTTAGAAAATCCCTACATGATGCGGTTTTACAGGCTTCAAAAGCTGATACTTGGGAACAAGCTACCAAGGAATGGAATGAAGTTTCCTTGATTTTTAACGGTATCGGCCGTAGCAATTGTGTCTGTGGAAATGCCATCAAGTACGCCTACGAACTCTTTAACGGTGTCACAGGTCAACGCCTCTTTCCAATTGGTAGCGACTGTGTTCGTCATTTTCATCGATTGACCCTTGACCAGCAACTGGAAGAGGAAGAAAAACTGCTCAGAAAGGTTGAAAATCTGACCAGAAAAGCCCAGAAAAAGGAAAAAATCAAGGTCAATAAAAGTGACTTTGACGAGCGACTTCTAAAATGGCTCTGGGAAAAAGGTGTTTTTAAACCCAATCGTGGAAATCAGTTCTCACCTGAGAAAGATTACCAGCTCTTCCTAGAAGTCTTTCAAGGAGGAAGTTGGACCAAGGCAGAGCCTAAGAAGAAGGCTCGTATGGAGGAAGTCCTTGAAAAGTGTATCAAGCCCTTTTTACTTGGAAAACCAGATGACCAACTCTACCTGGTCAAGCTAGGTAAGGAGAAAATTGACTACGAACAAGAACTCCGTATCCAGGCAGAAAAAGAGCGCCAGAAAAGAGATAGAATCGCCAAGCAATATGCAGACAATCTGGTACTAGCTATGGGCCCAGCAGAGCGTGCTTATCAAGATTACTTTGGATTTACAGAGACCCTGACTCAAGAAGAACGCAAGTGGGAGAAAATTCTTTTTGGTAAAAATCGAACAGAACGGGCTATCAAGGCCAAACAATACCAAAAAGAGCTGGAAAAAGACCAACGAATTGCTAGTCAGGATCCAATTGAAAGAAAGCAGAAGCAGACCTGGCTCCTCAATTCCTATTTTCGTGAGCTTCCTGAAGAAAAAGCCCGATTTGCTCGGCTCTTATTAGAATATCGAAAAAGTGGAGAAGTGCCTTTTTCAACTGAATACTTATCAGACCATCTGCTAGACTTTTTCTATAAAATGAAAGCCTTTGAGTTTGAAATCTCACCAGAACAAGTCCGAGACTTTTTAAAAGAAAGCCTTCAGACAGAGCATCTATCATCTGCACAAGAAAGTTGGATAGAAGGAATTCTCCTCAACTGCCTCAAACCATTTTTAGAACGATTAGTGATATAAGTAACACCTACCGTGGAAGTTTCATGGTAGGTGTTATTTTATCCAAAAAAATATAAAACAAAGTATGAAAACGCTACTAAATTTTAAGACTTTTCGGTAAATAAAGAGTATAATTAAGGTATACTGCCTTTTTTATAGATAATACACTAATATAATAAAGGTCTTTGTTACATTTATAAATTGTATTTCAAGGAGGAATCATGGGAAAGTATTTTGGTGAAAAACAAGAACGTTTTTCATTTAGAAAATTATCAGTAGGACTTGTATCTGCAACGATTTCAAGTTTATTTTTTATGTCTGTATTAGCTAGTTCATCTGTGGATGCTCAAGAAACTAAAGGTGTTCACTATAAATATGTAACAGATTCAGAGCTATCATCAGAAGAAAAGAATCAGCTCGTTTATGATATTCCGACATACGTGGAGAATGATGATGAGACTTATTATCTTGTTTATAAGTTAAATTCTCAAAATCAACTGGCGGAATTGCCAAATACTGGAAGCAAGAATGAGGTGCAAGCCTTAGTTGCTGGTGCTAGCTTAGCGGCTCTGGGGATTTTAATTTTTGCTGTTTCCAAGAAAAAAGTTAAGAATAAAACGGTATTACATTTAGTATTGGTTGCAGGAATAGGAAACGGTGTTCTTGTATCGGCTCATGCTTTAGAAAATCATCTTTTGCTAAATTACAATACGGACTATGAATTGACTTCTGGAGAAAAATTACCTCTTCCTAAAGATATTTCAGGTTACAGATATGTTGGATATATCAAAGAGGGAAACATAACTTCTGAGCCTAAAGTAAATAATCAAGAAAAATCAGCAGCCACTCCTACAAAACAACAAAAGGTAGATTATAGTGTTACACCGAATTTTGTAGACCATCCATCAACAGTACAAGCTATTCAGGAAGAAAAAACAGCTTCTTCAACTAAGCCGACAGAAGTTCAAGTAGTTGAAAAACCTCTTTCTACAGAATTAATGAATCCAAGAAAAGAAGAGAAACAATCTTCAGATTCTCAAGCACAATTAGCAGAACATAAGAATCTAGAAACGAAGAAAGAGGAGAAGAATTCTCCAAAAGAAAAGACTGGGGTAAATACATTAAATCCACAGGATGAAGTTTTATCGGGTCAGTTGAACAAACCTGAACTCTTATATCGTGAGGAAACTATAGAGACAAAAATAGATTTTCAAGAAGAAATTCAAGAAAATCCTGATTTAGCTGAAGGAACTGTAAGAGTCAAACAAGAAGGTAAATTAGGTAAGAAAATTGAAGTCATCAGAATATTCTCTGTAAACAAGGAAGAAGTTTCGCGAGAAATTGTTTCAACTTCAACTACTGCGCCTGTTTCAAGAATAGTTGAAAAAGGTACTAAAAAAGCTCAAATTATAAAGGAACAACCTGAGACTGGTGCAGAATATAAGGACGTACAGTCTGGAGCTATTGTTGAACCCGCAATTCAGCCTGAACTGCCAGCAGCTGTAGTAAGTGATAAAGGCGAACCAGAAGTTCAACCAGCGTTGCCGGAAGCTATTATAACTGAAAAAGGCGAACCGGAAGTTCAACCAGCGTTACCCGAAGTTGTAGTAAGCGATAAAGGCGAACCAGCAGTCCAACCAGAGCTACCGGAAGCGGTTGTGACTGACGAAGATGAGACTGAGGTTCAACCAGAGTCGCCAGATACTGTGGTAAGTGATAAAGGAGAACCTGAACAGGTAGCACCGCTTCCAGAATATACAGGAGTTCAGGCTGGAGCTGTAGTTGAACCAGAACAAGTGGCTCCACTACCAGAATACACAGGAGTACAGGCTGGCGCTATCGTTGAACCAGAGCAAGTAGCACCACTACCAGAATACACAGGGGTACAGGCTGGCGCTGTAGTCGAACCTGAGCAAGTGGCACCACTACCAGAATACACAGGTCCACAGGCTGGAGCGATAGTCGAGCCAGAGCAGATAGCACCGCTACCTGAATATACAGGAGTTCAGGCCGGAGCTATAGTAGAACCAGAACAAGTAGCTCCGCTGCCAGAATATACAGGAGTACAAGCTGGAGCAATAGTAGAACCAGAAAAAGCCGAAGCACCGAAAGAGTACACAGGGGTGCAAGCCGGAGCGATAGTCGAGCCAGAGAAAGTAGAAGCACCGAAAGAATATACTGGTAAAATCGAACAACCTAGTGCAGAAGATACTAAACCAAATAATGAAAATACTAATACACCAGAAGAAATGAGTATTCAGAAAAAATCTAGTGCATTAATTAATATGAACTTTATTACAGATTCGTCGAAGGTTACTGGAGTAGGATCAGCTACTTTTATTGCACCAAATGTACTTTTAACAGTAGCACATAATTTCATTAATAATTCTACTGATAATACTACGGGCGAATTTAGAGGTGATAAATCTAAAAACGTATATGAGTGGGTGACTCCTGATGGACAAAAAGGAACATTTACTGCTAACAATATTCATTTTTATAATAAAAAAGATTATCCAAAAGGATTTATCTATGATTTAGCAGTGATTAAGCTACCTGAAACAACTGGCAGAGAACATGTAGAATTAGTTAAAAATTATTCGAAAGTAAACCTTAATGACAAACTAAATGTTCATGGATATCCAGCTGGGAAATATACGCACTTAAAAGATGCTACGGTAGAAATGGAACAAGAATACGCGAATAACACCTACGGTGTTCAATATCAAGGTGGAAATCCTGGTATGAGTGGTGGAGGAATATTTAATGCTAATGGTGAAGTCATTGGTGTCCACCAAAATGGAGCACAAAATCGCTCAGGCGGATTGATTTTATCTCCTACACAATTAGCTTGGATTAAGAGCATTATAGCAGGTAATGAGATTACCCCAGTATACGATAAACTTTATCGTCATAAAGATGAGAAAAAAGACGATATTAAAGAAGAAAAAGACGTTAATAAGAAATTAGAACTTAGAAATATATCTTCTGTAGAACTATATTCAAAAGATGGTAATAAGTATCGACATGTAACTTCACTAGTTTCTGTGCCAAATGACCCACAAAATTACTTCATGAAAGTAAAATCAGAGAACTTTAAAGACGTGATGCTTCCAGTTAAAAACATTACTAATGATAATAAAGATAATAGAGATGTTTATAAAATAGTAGCAAGTGTAAATAATCTGATACAACATGAAAATAATAATGTACTAGAAAATTATACATACTATTTACCAAAAACTCAGCAAAGTGAAACTGGCGTCTATACATCATTTAAAAATCTAGTAGATGCCATGAATAATGATCCACGTGGTACGTTTCGTTTAGGAGCTACTATGGATGCTCGTGAAGTTGAACTTCCAGATGGTCAAGAAAGTTATGTGAAAAATGAATTCCATGGAACATTAGTAGGTACAAATAATGAGAAATATTATGCTATTTATAATTTGAAAAAACCATTATTTGGAGGATTAAATGGTGCTACAGTAGAAAATCTTTCACTAAAAGATGCCAATATTTCAGCAAAAGAAGATGCTGCAACACTTGCAAAAGAAGCGAGAAATGGAACTGTAATTAGTAATGTTCATGCTGATGGAGCGATAGCTGGTGAACATGGAATAGGAGGATTAGTATCACAAGTTAATAATTCTACTATTTCTAACAGTAGCTATACAGGCAGAATAACTAATACATATAAAACAGTTGCTAGTTATCAAATCGGAGGTTTAGTAGGTAAACTTTCTGGTTCGGGAGCATTAATAGACAAGTCGATTGCATCTATCGATATGGCGACGAATGCAACGCAAGGTGATCAGTCTATTGGTGGAATAGTTGGTGCAGTAGAAGATAGTGCGCTAATTAGTAATAGTTATGCTGAAGGAAATCTTAATAATGTTCAACGTTTTGCAAACGTTGGTGGAGTAGTTGGTAATCTTTGGGATCCAGCTGGAGGATTAGAAAAATCTGGTCGACTTTCTAATGTACTAAGCGACGTTAATGTTACAAACGGTAATGCTATAACTGGAAAAGATTTCACTAACATGAAAGCAAATCATGTGTATAGCAACAAAAATAATAAGGTTGTAAACGTAGTACAAGAAGATGATGAAATCTTAACTAAGGATTCTGATGTTCAAAGAGGAGAAGTATTAGAAGACGCACAAATTAGAGAGAAAAAAGCTGCTTTTGTATCTAAAAATACTACTAAAACAGAAGATTTTAACTTCTCTTCTAGATATGTAACTGACTATAGAAGTCTTGAGAATGCTGATTCATCAAAAGAAAAAGTATATAAAAATATAGAAAAACTATTACCATTCTATAATAGAGAAACAATAGTTAAGTACGGAAATTTAGTAGAGGCAAGTAGTAACCTTTATAATAAGGAATTATTGTCAGTAGTTCCTATGAAAGATAATGAAGTAATTAGTGATATTAACAAAAACAAAGAAAGTATAAATAAACTGTTACTATATTACGCGGACAATACATCAGAGACAAAAAATATAGAATATCAAAGTGATTTTTCAAGTGTAGCAGAGTATAGAATAGGCGGTACAAATTTAATTTACACACCGAATACATTACTTCGCAATTATAATAATATTTTAGGAGAAGTTTTACCAGCATTAAATAGTGTAGAATATAAATCAGAGGCAATTAGAAAAGTATTAGATGTTTCTAAGGATGTTAGTTTAACGGAGTTATATTTAGAAGAACAATTCAATACCACAAAAACTAATTTGAAAGATAGTTTGACAAAACTTCTTACTTCAGATGCTGCAATAGCTGAAAATAATAATAAGATAATAGATAAGTATGTAATCGAAAAAATTAAAAATAATAAAGAAGCTCTACTTCTAGGATTAACATACTTAGAGCGTTGGTATAATTTCAAATATGGTGAAACAAAAGCGAAAGATTTAGTCATGTACCACTTGGATTTCTTCGGTAAATCAAATAGTTCAGCGTTAGATAATGTTATCGAATTAGGTAAATCTGGATATAATAATTTACTAGCGAAAAATAATGTTATAACTTATAACGTTTTATTAGCGAAAAATTATAAAACTAATAATTTATTTGATGCATTAGAAAAATATAGAAAAGCTTTTGTACCAGATAAAACAAATAATGAGTGGTTTAAAGAACAAACTAAAGCTTATATAGTAGAAGAAAAATCTGCAATTAAAGAGGTAAGTGATAAGCAATCAATAGCTGGTAGTCCATATTCAATTGGAGTATATGACAGATTAACTAGCCCATCATGGAAATATCCAAGTATGGTATTGCCGCTATTAACATTACCTGAAAAATCTGTGTTTATCATAGCGAACATTTCGACTATAGGTTTCGGTGCTTATGATAGATATAGAAGTAAAGAACATCCAGCAGGAACTAATTTAAATGACTATGTTGAAACAAAAGCAAGAGAAGCGGCTGCTAGATTTAGAGATCACTATGATTATTGGTATAAAATTCTAGATAATGAAAATAAAGAAAAATTATATAGAAGTGTTCTAGTTTATGATGCATTTAGATTTGGTACAGATGATAAAGGCGAAAAAGATACATACCAAGCAACTTTTGAAACTAATCATCCAGCAATAAAACATTTCTTCGGTCCGGCAGGAAATAATGTTGTTCATAATTCTAATGGAGCATACGCTACAGGGGATGCATTCTATTATATGGCTTATCGTATGCTTGATAAAGATGGTGCGGTAACTTATACACATGAAATGACACATAACTCAGATAGAGAAATTTATCTTGGAGGCTATGGAAGAAGAAATGGACTTGGACCAGAATTTTATGCAAAAGGATTATTACAAGCTCCGGATCATCCAAATGATCCTACTATTACGATTAACTCTATATTGAAGTATGAAGAATCAGAAGATCCAACTAGACTTCAGGTGAAAGATCCTACAAAACGATTTAATAATGCAGAAGATTTGCAAAAATATATGCATAATATGTTTGATGTAATTTATATGCTAGAATATCTAGAAGGTAATGCTGTTGTTAACTTAGATATTTCTAAGAAAAATGAGTTGTTGAGAAAAATAGAAAATAAATTTGAACCGGATCCAGACGGAAGTAAAGTATATGCAACTAATACTATTCGTTACTTAAATGAAAGTGAACTTAGCAAATTAACGACATTTAATAGTCTAATTGAAAATGATGTTATTACAAGAAGAGGATATGAAAATGACAATGATAATACCTTTAAACGAAATGGCTATTATACAATTAAACTATTTTCACCAATATATTCTGCTCTAAGTAATGATAAAGGAACTCCGGGTGATTTAATGGGACGTCGTATGGCGTTCGAGTTGTTAGCTGCAAAAGGATTTAAAGATGGAATGGTACCATATATTTCTAATCAATACGCAGAAGAAGCAAAAGCTAAAGGTAAAGTGATTAAGTCATATGGTAAGGAAGTTGGTAATGTAACTGATGAGTTAGTACTTCAAAAAATATTTAATAATCGTTACTCATCTTGGGTAGAATTTAAAAAAGCAATGTATGAAGAGCGAAAAGCTAAATTTAATAAATTAATGAGCATTAGCTTCATTAACCCAAATGGAAATTGGTTCAGAAAAGATAGAGTGACAATAAAAAATATAGAAGATCTTCAAAGTATGATAACTGCTGCTGTCAAAGCTGATGCAGAGGATGAACGTGTAAATATTTATCCTGAATATAGTAGAGTTCTTAAACTGAAAAAAGCAATCTTTAAAGCTTATCTTGACCAAACTGATGATTTTAGAAGTTCAATTTTTGAAAATAAAAAATAGTGTTTACTATTAGGAAATAAAATTAAAGAAGGTGATTACGCTTGTCATTATTTAAAAAAGAACGATTTTCAATCCGAAAAATCTGTGGGATTGTTGGTTCTGTTTTACTCGGAAGTATCTTGGTTGCACCGTCAATCATTCATGCTTCTACCTATCATTACATTGAAAAAAGCTCTCTTACACAAGAAGAACAAACAAAGATTCAGGCAGGAATTCCTACTGATAATGAGAAAACTTATGCTCTTATTTATCAGCAGGAAACTCTTCCTGCAACAGGTTCATCGACTTCTGTGCTTACAGCTTTAGGTCTATTAGCTATTGGTAGTTTAGTTCTTTTAGTTCATAAAAAGAAAAAAGTTGCTAGTCTGTTCTTAGTTACTACGATTGGACTAATCGGTCTTTCTAGCATGCAAGCACTCGATATAAGCAATCCTTTGAAAGCTCCAAGTAATGAAGGAGTAGTTCAAATTGCTGGATATCGTTATATTGGATACCTACCCCTTAATGATGATGCAATTTCAGAAATTCAACATAAGGATGAGGGGACAAAGGATATTCTAGCGCCAGATAAAACGATGATTCGTTCTATTCAAAGCGAAATAAACACATCATTTACTCAGTCAGAAAAGTCTGAAATTCAAAGTGTTCATAATGAAGCGCCTAAAGCAGAAAAACCTAAAAATCCAGAGTCTGTAAGCACCGTTCCAAACGAGACAACTAAATCAGAGAAGCCAGAGTACACTGCACCGGTAGGCACAGTCCCTGACGAGGCGCCTAAAGCTGAGAAGCCAGAACATACAGCACCAGCTAGTGGTAATCTGGTAGAATCTGAAGTTCATGAGCAACCAGAATATACAGCTCCAATTGGCGGTAATTTAGTTGAACCAGAAGTTCATGAAAAACCAGCATACACTAAACCTATAGGTACTGTTCCAGACGAGGCTCCTAAAGTAGAGAAAACTGAGTACACAGCTCCTGTAGGTACAGTTCCAGATGAAGCGCCTAAAACTGAGAAACCAGAATATACTGAACCTGTAGGTGCAACAGGAGTTGATGAAAATGGAAACTTGATTGAACCACCTATTAGCGAAAATCCAGAATATACTGAGCCAGTAGGTACAACAGGAGTGGATGAAGACGGGAACCTGCTTGAGCCACCTGTTAGCGACATTCCAGACTATACTGAACCAATATCTACAGTTTCAGAAGTTGCATCAGAAAGAGAAGAGTTGCCTTCTTTACATACCGATATCCGGACCGAGACTATTTCTAAAACGATTATAGAAGAATCTGATCCTACCAAATTTATAGGCGATGATTCTATTAAACAAATTGGTGAGGATGGCGAACGTCAAATTGTTACTAGCTATGAAGAGTTACATGGCAAAAAAACTAGTGAATCAGTTGAAACAGTAACTATCTTGAAAGAAATGAAGCCTGAAATTCTTGTAAAAGGTACAAAAGAAAAGCCTAAAGAAAAAACGGCTCCTGTGAACTGCACCCCAAAAGTTAGACAGAAAAAATCTAACTTTTGGGGTGTTTTT
>CAURMD010000026.1:0-16931 GCA_963525985.1 uncultured Streptococcus sp.
AGATATTCAATGGCAGTCATAATCTCAGCAATTCCTGACTTGTCATCAGCGCCCAGCAAGGTTGTCCCATCTGTTGTGATGAGCATTTGTCCTGGATATTTCTCAAGACTCTTAAAGTCAGCTGGATCGAGTTTGAAACCAGAATTTCCAAGTTCAATCACACCACCATCATAGTTCTCAATCACCTGAGGATTGACTCCTTCGGCATTAAAATCAGCGGTATCCATGTGGGAGATGAAGCCAATTTTACGTGTTAAAGATGGATCATTGGCTGGCAAGGTCCCAATAGCAAAACCATTTGGTAGATAATAAACATTTTGTAATCCAACACGTTTCATTTCAGGAATTAGAACATTGGTTGCGAAGTCAACCTGACTCTGTGTACTTGGAGTAGTAGTAGAGTGTTCATCAGAGCGCGTGTTGACCTTAACGTAGGTTAAGAAACGGTCCAAGAGATTTGGATAAGTCATAAAAAACTCCTTTTGAATTCATTTTTTCCATTGTATCATAGAAAGAAAAGAAAAACAAAAGACAGAAGTTAGGGAAATTCGCTATGTTGGCGTTTACTTATTAATGGATAAATGATAAAATAAACTTGATAAAAATATCACAAGGAAGCAATTATGAAAAAAGCAATTTTAATGATGACTTTCGGTTCGCCAGAAGAGATTACCTTTGAAGGTGTGGCTGATTTTTTCACAAATATTCGTCGTGGAGTGAGACCTCAAGACCATGAAATTCAAACACTCTATGATAATTATGTACGAATTGGAGGCACGCCTCTGCAAAAAATTACCCGTGAAGAGGTGGCCTTGGTAGAAGCTAGGCTAGGAAATGAATATAGTGTCTATTTTGCCAATAAGTTTTCTAGTCCCTTTATTCCAGATGTGATTGGTCAGATGGAAGCAGACGGCATTGAGCAGTGTATTTGCCTGATTTTGGAGCCCCATTATTCTTTCTACTCTGTCATGGGTTATGAGAAATTTTTAGAAAGCAAGCAAATTCAATTTTTGGTTATTAAGGACTGGTATCAAGAAGAAGCACTGTTAAACTATTGGGCAGATGAAATTGCTAAGATTTTAAAAGAAGAAGTAAAGCAGGATAGCTTTAAAGTCATCTTTTCAGCCCATAGTGTGCCCATTTTTGCCTTGGATTTTGGCGATCCTTATATCGATCAAATTTTTGAAAATAGCAAGTTAGTTGCTGAAAAACTAGGTTTGAGTTCCGAACAATATACCAACACTTGGCAAAGTGAGAGTGATATCGGTATTCCATGGATTAAGCCAGATGTTTTGGAGTATCTCAGAGAACAGACAGAACACCCAGACCATTATATTTTTGTTCCTATCAGCTTCATCAGTGAGCATATTGAGGTCTTGTTTGACAATGATGTGGAATGTTATGACTTATGTCAGGAATTTGGGGTAAACTACCATCGTCCACCAATGCCAAATACGGATTCTCGTTTGATTGATGCCTTGGTTAATACAGTCAGAGCTAATGAACATCAAGAATTTAAGGAATTTCTCCCAGAAGAAGAAACCTTTGATGAGTTAGTTCCTTCAGATGAGACTAAAAACATTTTGGCTGAATCTGAAGATTTACAAATGCCAGAATTTGTGAAAAAACTGATTGAGAAAAAAGGTCGGGAGAATGTCAAGATGCCTTATCTTATCAAGAAGATGCTAGAAAAAGCAGGCAAGTTGCCGAAAGAGTAAAGAAAAAGGATTTAGCTTTGCGCTAGATCCTTTTAATCGATTATTTTTTCTCAAGGAGAGCTTTGATTTCTTGAAGTACTTCCAACTCGGTTGGTTTTTTTTCGTCAGTTTTTTCTTCCTTTATGCCAGTCAGTTTCTGTGCTTTTTCAATCCCCTTGATAATAAAGAAGAGGGCGGTACCGACAAAGATAAAATTGATAATAGCACTTAAAAAGTTACCATAGCCGACTCCATGCCAAGAAAGTTGAGCGATACGTTCGACTTTAGCAGCTTTCAAAGCGGGATTTAAAATAAGAGGAGTGATAATGTCGTTTACAAGTGAAGTAACGATAGCACCAAAAGCAGAGGCAATGACAACACCGACAGCAAGGTCAATAACATTTCCTCTAAGCAAAAATGCTTTAAGATCTTTTAACATTTTCATAATATCCTTTCAAAAATTTTTTCTATTCATTATATATTAATTAAGAAAAGCTTGCAAGATATATGCTCAGAAGTTTTATTTATTAAAAACATAGACCTTGCTTAAAATGTAATTAAGAATAATTATCAATAATTGTGCAAGAATTGTTTCAATTGCATTTACCTTATCAAGATTTTCATTTACGAATTGACCTATGATGTGAGGAAACTGAGTCACAAACAGAAAAGTAAAGAGCAAATCTAACAGAAAAGTAGAAAGGCGGGCAAGAAAAAATTTCACTAAACGGATAAGCCGATTCTTCCTTGCTTGCTTAAACACGATTGTATCATTTGTGATAAAGGCAAAGAGGATACCGATACTATTTGCTAGGGCAGTAGCAAGGAGTTCCTGATGACTTAGTTGATAAATGACTAGTCGTGAGAGAATCGAAACTAGAGTTGTTGCAAGGCCAAAAAAGAGATAGGCTAAGATTTCATTGTTAAAAAATTTTTGAATACGAATTTTCATATTTTAAGTATAGCACAAAGCAAGTTATTGTGCTATAATAGTAAGGTTGAATGAATCAACCCTTGGTGCTTAGCTTCTTTCACCAAGCATATTACACGCGGATAACCGCTAAAGGAGAAAAGATGAAAAAATTAACTATTCGTGATGTTGCAGATATTGCAATCGTTGCTGCTATTTATGTCGTTTTGACTGTCACACCGCCCCTAAATGCAATCAGCTATGGTGCTTACCAGTTCCGTATTTCAGAAATGATGAACTTTATGGCTTTTTACAATCCTAAGTACATCATCGGAGTTACCATCGGTTGTATGATTGCTAATTTCTTTAGCTTCGGACTGCTAGATGTCTTTGTTGGTGGTGGTTCAACCTTGGTATTCCTCAGTTTAGGTGTTTGGCTTTTTGCAAAATACAGCAAGGATTACCTCTTTAACGGATTGATTCGAAAAGATCATTTCTTTTTTTCAATCCTCTTTTCAATTTCCATGTTTACTATCGCTGCGGAGTTGAATATCGTAGCACAATTACCATTTTTCCTTACTTGGTTTACAACAGGTATCGGTGAATTTGCCTCATTGATTATTGGAGCGATTATTATTGGTAAAATTGGTCGTCGAATCGATTTAAGCAAATAGAACAGGACAAGCTAGGTAGCCTTTACCTGGCTTTTTCTTATAGAAAATTTCTAAGGAAAGTTGACAAGCTTTTCTGATTATAGTATACTTTTCAAGTAAGCTGATTTAGCTCAGTTGGCAGAGCGCATCCATGGTAAGGATGAGGTCGCCGGTTCAATCCCGGCAATTAGCATGAAATAGACAAGAAAACCCTTGTAAATAAAGGGTTTTTGTTATGTCTGCCCCAAATTTTTCAAAGATATAGTAGATTGAAATAAGATGTGAACAAATTGATTGGGAAAATCAAATTAATTTCTAGAAATGTTTTAGCAATTGTGGTGCACTATTCTAACTTCAATTTACTATATTTCTTATGCACCTGTGTAAATAAAACTAAAGAGTTTCGTCTGTTGACAAAAGTCATTCTCTTTAGTAGAATAGTAGATGCGATGAGTCGATAGGTAGTCTTCGGACTACTATTGAGCATAAGGAGGTCATAACGCAGGAGCGGACCTTGATGAGTTGTGTGAACCTGCTCATCACATGAAGATGCCTCTTAGTCCCTGGTCTAACGACTGGGGATTTTTATTGGAAACTTCTAAAACTAACTTCCAGTTTCCCACAACCTAGCTTTTAGTATGAGAAAAACTCGTGAAATCAGTGGAAATTCATCTTAGACTAACTTCCACTGGTTTTCTTTTTCTTGATATATAAGGGTTCAAAAGCGAAAAGACTCAGAAAAAAGTGCACGACAAATAACCCTAAAACAGAGTCGTCTTAGAGTAAATTCCAGTTGCTAGCGTTTAGTGTGAGACTTTTCGGATCAAAAAAACCATTGCATAACAAATAAAAAAATGATATAATTAAAGCGCTTTCAAAAGTAAATATATTAGTGAGGTGGAAGCCATGAAAAAATCAGCAAAAGTTGTTTTATTAGCTAGTTTGTTATCTGTTGGTCTTTTCAGTCCAGTATATCTGCTGTGAGCGTTCTTAAAACTTATCGGTATGCTTGGAATACCTACTATAGGTCTAGTATGAATTACCACAGACATAGCTATATTAACGTTCCATCATGGTCTCTTTATGACAGCTATTCTGAATATAAAATTGGTTCTGGTTGGAATTACGATTGTTATGAGGTACTAAACTACTACAGCGGAGGCTATTAATCTCTAAAGAGTGAGAAAAAGGAGGACTGGATATGTTGCAGCTTACTCATGTGACCTTAAAAACGCGACAAGTCATCTTACAAGATGTTGATTTTACATTTGAAAAGGGTAGGATTTATGGTATTCTTGCTATAAATGGCTCTGGAAAGACGACACTGTTCCGCGCCATTAGCAATTTAATTCCTATAAGTAGCGGAAATATTGCAGCCCCTCCTTCTTTATTTTATTATGAAAGCATTGAATGGCTGGATGGAAACTTAAGTGGGATGGACTATCTTCGCCTGATCAAAAACATCTGGAAGTCAGGACTAAACTTGGGGGATGAAATTGCCTATTGGGAAATGTCTGACTATATCAGCCTTCCCATTCGCAAGTATTCCTTAGGCATGAAGCAACGATTGGTGATTGCCATGTATTTCCTCAGTCAGGCGAAATGCTGGCTTATGGATGAGATTACAAATGGCTTAGATGAGTATTATCGACAGAAGTTTTTTGATAGGCTAGCACAAATCGATAGACAAGAACAGCTGGTTCTTTTAAGTTCCCACTATAAGGAAGAGTTGCTTGATGTCTGCGATAGAGTAGTAACCATTCACCAGGGGCAGATAGAAGAGGTTTAGTTTATGAAAGATGTTAGTCTATTTTTATTAAAAAAAGTTTTCAAAAGTCGTTTAAACTGGATTATCTTAGCTTTATTTGTATCTGGACTCGGTGTTACCTTTTATTTTAATAGTCAGACTGCAAACTCCGTCAGCTTGGAGAGCGAGTTGGAAACCCGTCTTGTAAAAAATGAGAGAGTCATCAATGAATATGAAGAGAAACTCTCCCAAATATCTGACACCAACTCGGAGGAATACCAGTTTGCTAAAGAAAATTTAGACTCGCAAAAAAATCATTTGACTCAAAAGACAGAAATTCTGACTTTATTAAAAGAAGGGCGCTGGAAAGAAGCCTACTATTTGCAGTGGCAAGATGTAGAGAAGAGTTATGAAATTATATCAAAGGAACCGACTGCTAGTTCTGACTTAAAAATGGCGGTTGACCGCGAACGAAAGATTTACCAAGCCCTATATCCCTTGAACATAAAAGCGCACAATTTAGTTTATCCGACCCACGGGATTGATCAGATTGTCTGGATTTTAGAGGCTATCATCCCAAGCTTGTTTGTGATTGCTATTATTTTTATGCTAACGCAACTATTTGCAGAAAGATATCAAAATCATCTGGACACAGCTCAGTTATATCCTTTTTCAAAAGTGACATTTGCAATATCTTCTCTTGGAGTTGGAGTGGGATATGTAACTGTGCTGTTTATCGGAATCTGTGGATTTTCTTTTTTAGTTGGAAGTCTGATAAGTGGTTTTGGACAGTTAGATTATCCCTACCCGATTTATAGCTTAGCGAATCAAGAAGTAACTATTGGAAAGATACAAGATGTGTTATTTCCTGGCTTGTTCTTAGCTTTCTTAGCCTTTATCGTCATTGTGGAAGTTGTGTATTTGATTGCTTACTTTTTCAAGCAAAAAATGCCTGTACTCTTTCTTTCACTCATTGGGATTGTTGGCTTATTGTTTGGCATCCAAACAATTCAGCCTCTTCAAAGGATTGCACATCTGATTCCCTTTACTTACTTGCGTTCAGTGGAGATTTTGTCTGGAAGATTACCTAAGCAGATTGATAATGTCAATCTGAATTGGAGCATGGGGATGGTCTTACTTCCTTGCCTGATTATCCTTTTGCTAGTGGGGATTCTATTTATCGAAAGATGGAGCAGTTCACAGAAAAAAGAATTTTTTAATAGATCCTAGCTTTCCTATAGGGAGAATAAGGAAAAATTAACATAGGGAGGGAATCAACTTGATTCTCTCTTTTTGATGCGGAAATCAAGACAAAATACAAACACAAACTTTTCAAAAAAGGTAACTTCTTAAAGTAACTTCCAGTTTTGGGAGAGAGATGGAAGTTACTTTGAGAAGTTACGGGGGATTTTTATTTTCTAAAAAATGATGAAAAAGCTTTGCAATTCATGGAAAAAGTAGTATAATACATCTATTATAGAAATTTTTAGAAAATTCCGAAAGAGGTTACTTATGGGATATACAGTTGCTGTAGTCGGCGCGACAGGTGCTGTCGGAGCTCAGATGATAAAAATGTTGGAAGAATCAACACTTCCAATCGATAAAATTCGTTTACTTGCTTCTGCACGTTCAGCAGGCAAGACTTTGAAATTTAAAGATCAAGATATTACGATTGAAGAAACGACTGAAACAGCTTTTGAAGGAGTTGATATTGCTCTCTTTTCAGCAGGTGGTTCTACATCAGCTAAGTATGCACCATACGCAGTTAAAGCTGGAGCGGTAGTAGTAGATAACACATCTTATTTCCGTCAAAATCCAGACGTACCATTGGTTGTTCCAGAGGTCAATGCTCACGCACTTGATGCCCACAACGGGATTATTGCCTGCCCTAACTGCTCAACTATTCAAATGATGGTGGCTCTTGAGCCTGTTCGCCAAAAATGGGGCTTGGATCGTATCATCGTTTCAACTTACCAAGCCGTTTCAGGTGCTGGTATGGGAGCGATTCTTGAGACACAACGTGAACTTCGTGAAGTCTTGAATGATGGAGTGAAACCACGTGATTTGCATGCGGAAATCTTGCCTTCAGGTGGTGACAAGAAACATTATCCTATCGCCTTCAACGCTCTTCCACAAATTGATGTCTTCACTGACAATGATTACACATACGAAGAGATGAAGATGACTAAGGAAACTAAGAAAATCATGGAAGATGATAGCATTGCAGTATCTGCAACATGTGTGCGTATTCCAGTCTTGTCAGCTCACTCTGAGTCAGTTTATATCGAAACAAAAGAAGTGGCTCCAATTGAAGAAGTCAAAGCAGCTATCGCAGCCTTCCCAGGTGCTGTTCTTGAAGATGATGTAGCTCATCAAATCTATCCGCAAGCCATCAATGCAGTTGGTTCACGTGATACCTTCGTAGGTCGTATCCGTAAAGACTTGGATGCTGAAAAAGGAATTCACATGTGGGTTGTTTCAGATAACCTTCTCAAAGGTGCTGCTTGGAACTCAGTTCAGATTGCAGAAACTCTTCATGAACGTGGATTGGTTCGTCCAACGGCCGAATTGAAATTTGAATTAAAATAGTCATATTGTTTAGGAGTTCAGATGAACTCCTTCTTTGAAATAGAGAGGTGTTTCTCATGTCTTATAAAGATTTAAAAGAGTGTAAAATCATCACAGCCTTTATTACTCCCTTCCACGAGGATGGTTCCATCAATTTTGATGCTATTCCAGCCTTGATTGAACATTTATTGGCTCATCATACGGATGGAATTCTTCTTGCGGGAACGACTGCTGAGAGTCCAACCTTGACCCACGATGAAGAGTTGGAACTCTTTGCAGCTGTACAGAAAGTTGTCAATGGACGTGTTCCTTTGATTGCGGGTGTGGGTACCAATGATACGCGTGACTCTATCGAGTTTGTCAAAGAAGTAGCAGAATTTGGTGGTTTCGCAGCTGGGCTTGCTATCGTACCTTACTACAACAAGCCTTCTCAAGAAGGAATGTACCAGCACTTTAAGGCCATTGCAGATGCTTCTGACCTACCAATTATTATCTATAACATTCCAGGGCGTGTAGTTGTCGAGTTGACTCCAGAAACCATGCTTCGCTTGGCTGACCATCCAAATATCATCGGTGTTAAAGAATGTACCAGCTTGGCCAATATGGCTTACTTGATTGAGCACAAGCCAGAAGAGTTCTTGGTCTATACTGGTGAGGATGGAGATGCTTTCCATGCCATGAACCTTGGTGCGGACGGGGTTATTTCTGTTGCCTCTCATACAAATGGGGATGAAATGCACGAGATGTTTACTGCCATTGCAGAAAGCGATATGAAGAAAGCTGCAGCTATTCAGCGTAAATTCATTCCTAAAGTCAATGCCCTCTTCTCTTATCCAAGTCCTGCACCTGTTAAGGCAGTTCTGAACTATATGGGATTTGAAGCTGGACCAACTCGTCTACCTCTTGTTCCAGCACCAGAAGAAGATGCCAAACGCATTATCAAGGTTGTTGTAGATGGCGACTACGAAGCAACTAAGGCAACTGTAACAGGTGTCTTAAGGCCAGATTACTAAGAAAGACTATAAAATCCATGACCGCAAGAACGATCATGGATTTTTCTTATTTTCCTAAACAGAATTGGCTAAAAAGTTGGGTAATGAGTTCATCAGGAGCAGCATCCCCAGTGATTTCTCCGAGGATTTCCCAAGTACGAGTCAAATCAACTTGAAGCAAGTCAACTGGCATACCTAGTTCCAGCCCTTCATTAACAGCCTGTAAGCTTTCGACGGCCTTTTCAATCAAGGAAATATGACGGGCGTTTGACAAGTAAGTAGCATCTTGCTCAACCAAACCAGCATTTTCAAAGAAGAGGTCATTAATGCGTTCTTCAATCTTATCGATATTTTGGTTTTTAAGAACTGAAATGCGGATGACATCTTCAGGAAGTTCTGAAGTTTCAATCGCTTCAGGCAGGTCTGTTTTATTAAGGAGAATAATGCGATTAGTATCTTGGCTGATTTCTAAGAGTTGACGATCTTGGGCGGTCAGTGGTTCACTGGCATTTAATACTAGTAGTACCAAGTCAGCTTCTTTGAGGGCTTTTTTCGAACGCTCAACACCGATTTGTTCTACAATGTCATCTGTTTCACGAATACCGGCTGTATCAATCAATTTGAGAGGTACACCATTGATGTTGACGTATTCTTCGATGACATCACGGGTGGTACCGGCGATGTCGGTTACGATTGCCTTGTCTTCACGCAAGAGGTTGTTGAGAAGGCTGGATTTTCCAACGTTGGGTCGTCCGATGATGGCAGTGGAAATTCCTTCACGGAGGATTTTACCACGTCGGGCTGTTCGAAGGAGATTGGTTAGCAATTGCTCAAACTCAATAGTCTTCTCGCGAACTACGGCAGTAGTAGCTTCCTCAACATCGTCATACTCAGGATAATCAATATTAACCTCGACTTGGGCAAGTGTATTGAGGATTTCTTGACGGGTATTGTTAATGAGGTCAGAAAGGGAGCCGTCTAATTGCTTAACTGCAATGTTCATAGCCTTGTCTGTCTTGGCACGGATGATATCCATTACCGCTTCAGCCTGTGTCAAATCCACACGACCGTTTAGAAAGGCGCGCTTGGTAAATTCACCGGGTTCTGCCAACCGAGCTCCTTCACGGATAGCCAGTTGGAGAATTTCATTGGTCACTGCAATCCCACCGTGGGTGTTAATCTCGATAATATCCTCACGAGTGAAGGTCTTTGGAGACTTCATAGCTCCAACCATAACCTCGTCCATGACCTTCCCTGTCTGAGGGTCAACAATGTGACCGTAGTTAAGAGTGTGGCTAGCAACCTTACTCAAGTCTTTTCCTTTAAAAATCTTTTGCGCAATAGCAAAACTATCTGTTCCGCTCAGGCGGACAATACCAATAGCCCCTTCACCTAGTGGAGTAGAGATAGCAGCGATGGTATCAAATTCACGTGTAATCATAATGTTTCCTTTAATAAATAGCTCTTTTCTTGGAAATTTTTCCAAGTCTCTTTTCAAATTGTAACAAATTTGAACTATTTCTTCAATGGATGCTACTTGGAGATTGAAAAAGCCTAAGCAATTCTGCTTAAGCTAGCTTATTTGGTGCGCATTTCCCCTTGTGGGAAGTAAGTTCCTTCTGGCATGTCGTTGATGATGACATGGACAGCAGATTGAGGTGCTCCAGTGTTACGGACAACAGCTTCCGTTACTTCCTTAGCAAGAGCTTTCTTTTGCTCGAGCGTGCGTCCTTCAAATAAATCGATGCGTACAAATGGCATAATAGCTTCCTCCACTAGTTTTGATTTCTTCTATTTTACCACATTTTGCCGTTTAAAGCTTAAGAAAATTATGATATACTAGAATGTAGCAAAAATTTAGAAATGGACGTGAAGCAAGAAACATGGCACAGTTGTATTATCGTTATGGGACCATGAACTCTGGTAAGACCATTGAGATTCTCAAGGTGGCCTATAACTATGAGGAGCAAGGAAAAGGTATTGTGATTATGACCTCGGCTCTGGATACGCGTGACGGTGTTGGCTATGTGTCGAGTCGAATCGGTATGAAGCGCCCTGCTATTGCGATTGAGGAAACGACGGATATCTTCGGCTATATCCGAGACCTACCAGAAAAACCTTACTGTGTATTGGTCGATGAAGCCCAGTTTCTCAAACGTCACCATGTTTACGACCTAGCTCGTGTTGTGGACGAGCTAGACATACCTGTCATGGCTTTTGGTTTGAAGAATGACTTTCGCAATGAATTGTTCGAAGGTTCAAAATACCTCTTGCTTTTAGCAGATAAGATTGACGAAATCAAGACCATTTGTCAGTATTGCAAGAAAAAGGCGACCATGGTATTGCGTACTCAGGATGGACTGCCCGTTTACGATGGCGAACAGATCCAGATTGGTGGCAATGAAACCTATATCTCAGTTTGCCGTAAACATTATTTTGCCCCTGAAATCAATAAGGAGAATGAAGAAAAATGAACATCTATGATCAACTACAAGCTGTAGAAGACCGTTATGAAGAATTAGGAGAATTGCTCAGTGACCCAGATGTCGTTTCAGACACCAAGCGTTTCATGGAGCTTTCAAAAGAAGAGGCTTCAACTCGTGATACGGTGACAGCCTACCGTGAGTACAAACAAGTCCTTCAAAACATCGTTGATGCCGAAGAGATGATTAAGGAATCAGGCGGAGATGCGGACTTGGAAGAAATGGCTAAGCAAGAACTCAAAGATGCCAAGGCTGAAAAAGAAGAATACGAAGAAAAACTAAAAATCTTGCTCCTTCCAAAGGATCCAAACGATGACAAGAACATCATCCTTGAAATCCGTGGAGCCGCTGGTGGAGACGAAGCAGCGCTCTTCGCTGGGGATTTGCTAACCATGTACCAAAAGTATGCGGAAGCCCAAGGCTGGCGCTTTGAAGTCATGGAAGCTTCTATGAATGGTGTCGGTGGTTTCAAAGAAGTCGTTGCCATGGTTTCAGGTCAATCTGTTTACTCTAAACTCAAGTACGAATCTGGTGCTCACCGTGTGCAACGTGTCCCTGTGACAGAAAGCCAAGGTCGTGTACATACTTCGACAGCGACAGTTCTTGTCATGCCTGAAGTGGAAGAAGTAGAATACGATATTGATCCAAAAGATCTTCGTGTTGATATCTACCACGCATCTGGTGCTGGTGGACAGAACGTCAATAAGGTTGCGACTGCCGTGCGTATCGTTCACTTGCCAACCAATATCAAGGTGGAGATGCAGGAAGAACGTACCCAGCAGAAGAACCGTGAAAAGGCCATGAAAATCATCCGTGCGCGTGTCGCTGATCACTTTGCACAAATTGCACAAGATGAACAAGACGCTGAGCGTAAGTCGACAATCGGAACTGGGGACCGTTCAGAACGAATCCGTACTTATAACTTCCCACAAAACCGTGTCACAGATCACCGTATCGGCTTAACCCTCCAAAAACTAGATACGATTTTATCTGGAAAATTGGACGAAGTTGTGGATGCCTTGGTGCTCTATGACCAAACGCAAAAATTAGAAGAATTAAACAAATAATGAAATTAGCTCAATTATTTTCAGATTTTGAAGAAGAGTTGATAAGACAAGGAGAGGAAGCAGAAAGCCTCTCTTTTGTCTATCGAAGCCTGAAAAATCTATCTTTTACGGATTTTGTCTTTGCTCTTCAGCAGGAAGTGACGGAAGAGGAAGAAGTTTTTGTTAAAGGAATTTTCCAACAGTTAGCAGCTCACAAGCCAGCTCAGTATATCATTGGACAGGCAGATTTTTATGGAATGCAGTTAAAAGTTGATGAGCGGGTTTTGATTCCTCGTCCAGAGACAGAAGAGTTGGTGGAGCTCATTCTAGCCGAAAATCCTGAGGCGACTCTTTCAGTTCTGGATATTGGAACAGGTAGTGGAGCTATTGCTCTAGCTCTAGCAAAAAATAGACAAGATTGGTCAGTAACAGCAGCGGATATTTCCCAATATGCTTTAGATTTAGCTAGCGAAAATGCTAAAAATCAAAAACTTAATATATTTTTTAAAAAATCTGATTGTTTTGCAGAAATTTCTGAAAAATATGATATAATTGTATCCAATCCACCCTATATCTCTCGTGAAGATGAGTCAGAGGTTGGCTTGAATGTTTTGCATTCAGAGCCTCATCTAGCTCTCTTTGCAGACGAGGATGGCCTAGCTATTTACCGTAGAATTGCGGAAGATGCAACAGACTATCTCAAAGATGGTGGTAAGATTTACCTTGAAATTGGATACAAGCAAGGTCAAAGTGTTCCTGAACTTTTTAGGAAATATCTTCCTGAAAAGCGAGTAAGAACACTCAAGGACCAATTTAGTCAAGATAGGATGGTCGTGGTTGATGATGGACAGGATTAGACAAGAGTTAGAAAATGGTGGAGCTGTCGTTCTGCCTACAGAGACGGTTTACGGTCTTTTTGCCAAGGCTCTAGACGAAAAAGCAGTTGATCATGTTTACCAGCTCAAACGTCGTCCTAGAGACAAGGCACTCAATCTAAATATAGCCTCTCTAGAGGACATCTTGCATTTTTCAAAGAATCATCCAACTTATCTACAAAAACTTGTAGAGACCTTTTTACCGGGTCCCTTGACCATTATTCTCGAAGCCAATGACCGAGTTCCCTATTGGGTTAATTCTGGTCTTGCAACGGTGGGATTCCGGATGCCCAGTCACCCCATTACACTAGATTTGATTAGAGAGACGGGGCCCTTGATTGGACCGTCTGCCAATATTTCAGGTCAGGCAAGTGGCGTAACCTTTGATCAGATTCTAGAGGATTTTGATCAAGAGGTTTTGGGTCTTGAAGACGATGCTTTTCTGACTGGACAGGATTCGACTATTTTGGATTTGTCTGGAGACAAGGTGAAAATCTTACGCCAAGGGGCCATTAAGCGAGAAGATATTCTTGCTCGGTTGCCAGAGATTTCTTTTGAGGAGGAATGAGAATGCTAAGAGATTTAAGAGAAACTGATGTGAAAGCCATTTGTGAAATTAACCAAGAAGCTTTGGGCTATTCTTTTAGTCAAGAGGAGACAGCTAGTCAACTAGCTAGACTGTCTCAGGATTCCCATCATTTCCTACTTGGCTATGAGGATGAAGCTAGTCATGCCTTGCTTGGATATGTACACGCTGAGGTCTATGAATCACTTTATTCTAAAGCAGGATTTAATATTTTAGCTTTAGCAGTTTCACCTCAAGAGCAAGGTCAAGGTATTGGTAAAAGCTTATTACAAGGGTTGGAAGAAGAAGCAAAAAGACGTGGTTATGGGTTTATCCGCTTAAACTCTGCCGATCATCGTCTGGGTGCTCATGCATTTTATGAAAAAGTTGGTTATACTTGTGATAAAGTGCAGAAACGGTTTATTCGCATCTTTTAGTTTATTTTCTTAAACTAAAGGACCTGTCACACTATAAAGGAGAAGACCTATGATTTTTGACAAAGATGATTTTAAAGCATATGATGCTGATCTCTGGAATGCTATTGCCAAAGAAGAAGAACGCCAACAAAACAACATTGAGTTGATTGCTTCGGAAAACGTAGTTTCCAAGGCTGTTATGGCAGCTCAAGGGTCTATCTTGACGAATAAATACGCCGAAGGCTACCCAGGACGCCGTTATTATGGTGGAACAGATGTAGTAGACGTGGTAGAAACTCTAGCCATTGAACGCGCAAAAGAAATTTTCGGTGCAAAATTTGCCAATGTCCAACCACACTCAGGAAGCCAAGCTAACTGTGCGGCATACATGGCCTTGATTGAGCCAGGTGATACTGTTATGGGAATGGATTTAGCAGCTGGTGGACACTTGACTCACGGAGCTCCTGTCAGCTTCTCTGGTCAAACCTACAACTTTGTTTCTTATAGTGTGGATCCTGAGACCGAACTCTTGGACTTTGATGCTATTTTGAAACAAGCCCAAGAAGTAAAACCAAAACTGATTGTAGCAGGTGCTTCAGCCTATTCTCAAATTATCGACTTTTCAAAATTCCGTGAAATTGCGGATGCTGTTGGTGCTAAGCTCATGGTGGATATGGCCCATATCGCTGGTTTGGTTGCGGCTGGTCTTCACCCAAGCCCAGTACCATATGCCCATATCACTACAACAACGACTCATAAAACCCTTCGTGGACCACGTGGTGGTTTGATTTTGACCAATGACGAAGAACTTGCTAAGAAAATCAATTCAGCTATTTTCCCTGGTATTCAGGGCGGTCCTTTGGAGCATGTTGTTGCAGCTAAGGCTGTTTCCTTCAAAGAAGTTTTGGATCCAGCTTTTAAGGAATACGCTGCTAATGTGATCAAAAACAGCAAGGCTATGGCAGATGTCTTCTTGCAAGACCCTGATTTCCGTATTATTTCTGGCGGGACTGAAAACCATCTCTTCCTTGTTGATGTGACTAAGGTTGTAGAAAACGGAAAAGTTGCTCAAAACTTGCTGGATGAAGTCAATATTACCCTAAATAAAAACTCAATCCCTTACGAAACCTTGTCACCATTCAAGACAAGTGGGATTCGTATCGGATCTGCAGCCATTACTGCACGTGGATTTGGTGAAGAAGAAAGTCGCAAAGTGGCTGAACTGATCATTAAAACCCTTAAAAATGCAGAAAATGAAGCTGTCTTAGAAGAAGTGAGAAGTGCAGTTAAAGAATTGACAGATGCCTTCCCATTATACGAGGACTAAAACTTTTATGGACATTTATATTAAGAAAGCCATTATCCATCAGTTTAACCCGGATGATACCGAGCTGTTTCTAGCGGATAAGTTTCTCAATATCACTCCAAAAATCGAAGAATACTTGCGTAAAAAAATTGAACGTGTGTATTCAGATGAAGCCAAGACTGGGATTTTCGAGGAAGAAAATCCCTTCTTCAATCATATCACAGACGATTTGTTGGAGACATCAGTAACACTGGCTAATCTCTGGAAAGAAGAGTTCAGCATTTCTGAAAACCTCAAGACCAATGACTTGATTTTTGTGCAATTTTCTAAAGAAGGCGTGGAACATTTCGCTTTCTTGAGAATTGCTCTGCGTGAGACCCTGACTCACCTCGGAGGAGAAGTTGATAATCCAATCAAGCTGACTCAGAATAACCTGCCTGGATTTGGAACGGGTGCTGACGAAGCCTTGGTGGTCAATCTTCAGAGTCGCAAGTACCATCTGATTGAAAAACGAATCAAGTACAACGGGGCTTTCTTGAACTATTTTTCAGACAATCTCCTTGCCGTCGCCCCTAAGATTTCACCTAAGAAATCCATCAAAGAACTGGAAAAAACAGCCCAGAGAATTGCTGAAACCTTTAACACAGATGACTTTCAATTTCAATCCAAGGTCAAATCAGCGATTTTCAACAACCTAGAAGAAAGCAATGAATTGTCACCTGAAAAATTGGCTAACGACCTTTTTGACAACAATCTGACAGCTCGTTTGAGCTTTATTGACCAAGTTAAAGAAGCTGTACCAGAACCTGTTCAATTTGATGAAATTGATGCCAGTCGCCAACTTAAAAAATTTGAAAACCAAAAACTTTCCTTGTCAAATGGAATTGAGCTCATCGTTCCCAATAACGTCTATCAAGACGCTGAGTCTGTTGAGTTTATCCAAAATGATAATGGAACCTACTCTATCTTAATCAAAAATATCGAGGATATCCAAAGTAAATAATGTTTAAACGAATTCGAAGAGTGCTTGTACTAGCAGTCTTCCTTTTTGCTGGCTATAAAGCTTACCGCATTCACCAAGATGTCAAGCAAGTCATGACCTATCAACCCATGGTGCGAGAAATCTTGAGTGAAAAAGACACCCCAGCAAACGAAGAGCTTGTGCTCGCTATGATTTATACCGAAACAAAAGGAAAAGAAGGCGATGTTATGCAGTCTAGTGAGTCTGCAAGTGGTTCCACCAACACCATCAATGATAATGCCTCTAGCATTCGGCAAGGCGTTCAAACTCTGACAGACAATCTCTATCTGGCCCAGAAGAAGGGGGTAGATGTCTGGACGGCTGTTCAAGCCTATAATTTTGGACCTGCCTATATCGATTTTATCGCCCAAAATGGTAAGGAAAACACCCTAGCACTGGCCAAACAGTACTCTCGTGATACTGTTGCTCCCTTGCTGGGTAATACCACTGGAAAGACTTATAGTTATATTCATCCCATTTCCATTTTTCATGGAGCCGAACTCTATGTAAATGGAGGAAACTATTATTATTCTAGACAGGTGAAACTCAACCTTTACATCATCAAATGTTTCACTCTCTTTTCGACATCTGGCTAGACCAGGTGTTTTTGTTATAAGTTTTCTTTAAGATAGATATATTACTCTAGAAAGGT
>CAURMD010000027.1:0-15536 GCA_963525985.1 uncultured Streptococcus sp.
CCATTGACTTGATTCAAAACTCGATCAAGGGCTTGAATGATTATATTACAGGAGCAGATTCTGACTTTTCTAAGGTTGGAGTGAAGGCCATCGACGACCAGACTGTTGAGTATACTTTGGCACGCCCAGAACCTTACTGGAATTCAAAAACAACCAATAGTATTCTTTTCCCAGTCAATGAAGAGTTTCTAAATTCAAAAGGGAAAGATTTTGGAACCCTATCTCCAGATAGTATTCTCTACAGCGGACCTTATTTGTTAAAAGATTTTACATCAAAATCATCAATCGAGTATGTGAAAAATCCGCATTACTATGATCATGACAAAGTATCGATTGAACATGTGAAATTGGCTTACTTTGATGGCTCAGACCAAGAATTGACCATCCGTAACTTTGAAAGTGGAGCCTATTCAATCGCTGGGGTTTATCCAAATAGTTCTAACTTCGCTAAGACCAAGGAGAAATATAAGGATAATATCGTCTATAGCTTGCAGGACAAGACTTCTTGGTATTTCAATTTCAACGTCAATCGTAAGGCCTACAATCACACTGCTAAAACGACAGATGAGCAGAAGAAGTCAACTGAGACAGCTGTCTTGAACAAGAACTTCCGCCAAGCGGTGAACTTTGCCTTGGACCGCACAGCCTATTCTGCTCAGTCAAATGGGGAAGAAGCAGCTAGCAAGACCCTTCGTAACACCCTAGTGCCTCCAACATTTGTCCAAGTTGGAGACAAGACCTTTGGAGAAGTAGTCGCTTCTAAATTGGTCAACTATGGCACAGAATGGTCAGGTATTAACCTGGCAGATGCTCAGGATGCCTATTTTAACAAAGAAAAAGCCCAAGCAAAATTTGTGGAAGCTAAAAAAGAATTGGCAAGTCAAGGTGTGACCTTCCCAATACACTTGGATGTTGCAGTTGATCAGACAAGTAAGAATGCCGTGACAGGTATGAACTCTGTAAAACAGACTCTTGAATCAGTTTTGGGTGCTGATAATATTGTCATTGATGTTCAACAACTTTCAACAGATGATTTTAATAACGTAGCCTTCTTAGCACCAACACCAGCTGATCGGGATTACGATTTGAGCTTTGATGGTTGGGTAGGTGATTACCAAGATCCATCAACTTATCTCAATCCTTTCAATGCAGAGGATGGATTCTATCTCAAGATTTTTGGTCTAGATGCCAAGGAAGATAAGGCAAAAATTGCTAGCCTAGGTCTGGATACTTACACTAAGATGCTCAAAGATGCAGATAATGAAAATAAAGATGTAACCAAACGCTATGAAAAATACGCTGAAGCACAGGCTTGGATGATTGACAATTCTCTGATTATGTCAGCTATGTCAAGTGGTGGAACAGCATCTGTAACCAAAGTAACGCCATTTACAAGAGGCTATTCACTGGTCGGCATCAAGGGTGATGGCAATAACTACAAGTACATGAAACTGCAAAAAGATACTGTAACAACCAAACAGTATGAAGAAGCTAAGGCCAAATGGGAGCAAGAAAGCAAAAAAGCAATCGAAAAAGCTCAAAAAGAAGCAGAAAATCATGTTAAATAGTTAGCAATAGCCTTTTCAAGCAAAATCATAAAGACAAACATCAGTTTTGGTGCTTGTCTTTTTAAATCACTCGGCTATTGAAAACTGAGAAATGATTTGTTTTGTGCTAAAATAGATTGAAACGAATACTCAATAAAAATCAAAGAGTAACTGGGAAGTTAGCTCAAAGTACAGCTTTGAGGTGGTAGATAGAACTGACGAAGTCAGATCAAAATACTGTTTTGAGCTTGCAGATGGACGCTGACGTGGTTTGAAGAGATTTTCGAAGAGTATAAGATTCTCTCTTTTACTATAGTTAAGGAGATGAGAGGTAAATGATAAGGAAGAGACTATGTACGACTATCTAATCGTTGGTGCTGGTTTGTCGGGAGCAATTTTTGCTTATGAAGCAACCAAGCGTGGAAAAAAAGTAAAAGTTATTGATAAACGTGATCACATTGGTGGGAATATCTACTGTGAGAATGTAGAAGGGGTTAATGTTCATAAATACGGTGCTCATATCTTCCATACTTCTAATAAGAAAGTCTGGGATTATGTGAATCAATTTGCTGAGTTTAACAACTACATCAACTCGCCTCTAGCTAATTACAAGGGTAGCCTTTATAATCTACCTTTCAATATGAATACTTTCTATGCTATGTGGGGGACAAAAACTCCTCAAGAAGTGAAAGATAAGATTGCTGAGCAAACGGCTCACATGAAGGACGTTGAACCGAAAAACTTAGAGGAACAGGCTATCAAGTTGATCGGTCCAGATATTTATGAAAAGTTGATCAAAGGATATACTGAAAAGCAATGGGGACGTTCTGCGACTGACCTTCCACCCTTTATCATCAAACGCTTACCAGTTCGTTTAACCTTTGATAATAACTACTTTAATGACCGTTACCAAGGAATTCCAATAGGTGGCTATAATGTCATTATCGAAAATATGCTCAAGGATGTGGAAGTAGAACTTGGCCTTGACTTTTTTGCCAATCGTCAGGAATTAGAAGCTTCTGCTGAAAAAGTTGTCTTTACAGGGATGATTGACCAATACTTTGATTATAAACATGGTGAGTTAGAATATCGTAGTCTTCGTTTTGAGCATGAAGTTCTCAATGAAGAAAACTATCAAGGAAATGCTGTTGTCAACTATACAGAACGAGAAATTCCTTATACTCGCATTATTGAGCATAAACACTTTGAGTATGGTACACAAGCTAAAACGGTCATTACTCGTGAATACCCAGCTGATTGGAAACGAGGAGATGAGCCTTATTATCCAATCAATGACGAGAGAAACAATGTCCTGTTTGCTAAATATCAAGAAGAAGCAGCACAGAATGATAAGGTCATTTTCTGTGGACGTTTGGCTGATTATAAATACTATGACATGCATGTGGTCATCGAACGGGCCTTGGAAGTAGTCGAGGAAGAGTTGGGACAATGATGCAAGGATTCTGTCATTTTAGAATCTTTGCTACTTAAGATTTTTAGAAGTAAGGTCAACAAGATTCTTTTCTGCTTATCAGAAGAGAATCTCTGTTGGCTTTTTTGGCATAAATGAACAATTTTATTTTTCAGAATATATCAAATATAACAAATAACTCTTAAAATTCAGAAAATTCTATTGACAGGACTTGAAAAAGAGTCTATAATGAATAAAAAAACAAAGGAGAATACTATGAAAACAAGAAAAGTATTGGCTCTTGCGGGAGTAACCTTATTAGCAGCTGGTGTTTTAGCTGCTTGTTCTGGGGGTTCAGGCGCTCAAGGTGAAAAGACCTTTGCATTTACCTACGAGACACATCCAGATAATCTCAACTATTTGACAACTGGTAAGGCAGCAACTTCTGAGATTACTAGTAATGTGATTGATGGATTGCTTGAAAATGATAAATACGGGAACCTTGTTCCTTCATTGGCAGAAGACTGGTCTGTCTCTAAGGATGGCTTGACTTATACTTATAAGATTCGTCAGGATGCCAAGTGGTATACATCTGAGGGAGAAGAGTATGCTCCTGTTAAGGCTCAGGACTTTGTAACAGGACTTAAATATGCAACAGATAAGAAAGCAGAAGCCCTTTACTTGGTACAGGATTCAATCAAAGGTCTGGATGCCTATGCCAAAGGTGAAATCACAGACTTTGCTCAAGTCGGGATTAAAGCGCTTGACGACCAAACAATCCAATACACCTTGAACAAACCTGAAACTTTTTGGAACTCAAAAACAACCATGGGTGTGCTTGCGCCAGTCAATGAAGAGTTTTTGAACTCAAAAGGGGATGATTTTGCCAAAGCGACGGATCCAAGTAGTCTCTTGTATAACGGCCCTTATTTGTTGAAATCCATTGTGACCAAATCCTCTGTTGAATTTGCGAAAAATCCGAACTATTGGGATAAGGACAATGTGCATATTGACAAGGTCAAATTGTCATTCTGGGATGGGCAAGATACCAGCAAACCAGCAGAAAACTTTAAAGATGGTAGCCTTACAGCAGCTCGTCTTTATCCAACAAGTGCAAGTTTCGCAGAGCTTGAGAAGAGTATGAAAGACAATATCGTCTATACTCAACAAGACTCTACGACTTATCTAGTAGGAACAAATATTGACCGTCAATCTTATAAACACACATCTAAGACTAGCGACGAACAAAAGACATCTACTAAAAAGGCTCTCTTAAACAAGGATTTCCGTCAGGCTATTGCCTTTGGTTTTGACCGTACAGCCTATGCCTCTCAGTTGAATGGAGAAACTGGAGCAAGCAAAATCTTGCGTAATCTCTTTGTGCCACCAACATTTGTTCAAGCAGATGGGAAAAACTTTGGCGATATGGTCAAAGAAAAATTAGTAACCTATGGGGATGAATGGAAGGATGTTAATCTGGCCGATTCACAAGATGGTCTCTACAATCCAGAAAAAGCCAAGGCTGAATTTGCTAAAGCTAAATCAGCTTTACAAGCAGAAGGTGTGACATTCCCAATTCACCTAGATATGCCTGTTGACCAGACAGCAACTACAAAAGTTCAGCGCGTCCAATCTATGAAACAATCCTTGGAAGCAACTTTAGGAACTGATAATGTCGTTATTGATATCCAACAATTGCAAAAAGATGAATTGCTTAATGTAACTCTATTTGCTGAAAATGCTGCTGGCGAAGACTGGGATTTATCAGATAATGTCGGTTGGGGTCCAGACTTTGCCGATCCATCAACCTACCTTGATATTATCAAACCTTCTGTAGGAGAAAGTACTAAAACATATTTAGGATTTGACTCAGGGGAAGATAATGTAGCTGCTAAAAAAGTAGGTCTATATGACTACGAAAAATTGGTTACTGAAGCTGGTGATGAGGCTACAGATGTTGCTAAACGCTATGATAAATACGCTGCTGCCCAAGCTTGGTTGACCGACAGTGCTTTGATCATCCCAACAACTTCTAAAACTGGTCGTCCAATCTTGTCTAAGATGGTACCATTTACAATACCATTTGCATTGTCAGGAAATAAAGGTACAAGTGAGCCGCTCTTGTATAAATACTTGGAACTTCAAGACAAGGCAGTTACTGCAGATGAATACCAAAAAGCTCAAGATAAATGGATGAAAGAAAAAGCAGAATCCAATAAAAAAGCGCAAGAAGAACTTGCCAAACATGTGAAATAAAGGTAAGGGAGTTGGTTTGTAGCCGACTCTTTTATACTCTTCGAAAATCTCTTCAAACCACATCAGCTTCCATCTGCAACCTCAAAACACTGTTTTGAGCAACCTGCGGCTAGTTTCCTAGTTTGCTCTTTGATTTTCGTTGAGTATTAGCTATCTTGTAGTAAAAAAATCCTGAGAATTTCTAACTCTCAGGATTTTTCGTATTTACTGTTGTGGTTGTTGAGCTTGTGGATTTTGTGGCGTTGGTTGTACTGGTTGTGTCGGTTGAACAGCCTGGCCAGCTTGTCCTTGATTAGGATCAGTTGCTGGAGCATTATTGGGTTGTTGACCAATCGTCGTATTTGTTTGTGTAGTTGAACTTTCAGCTGTTGTAGAGGAATTCTCTACTATTTGCGTTTGTTGTGAACTTTGTTGTGTAGTTTGATTATTCCAAGTATTTTTTGTACTATTTTTGAAGATAAATTCGCCATTTCGGAACAGGCCATCTGGCATCGTCCAATCTTCAGGTTGCTCATCTTCTGATAAATACGATATCATTGAGCGATAAACCTTGGCAGCAACTAGGAAACCATCTCCAACTATTGGAGTAAAACGGTTTGAGTATCCAGTCCATACAGCCATAGAATACTTAGGAGTATATCCTACAAACGATTCATCTGGAGCTACGTAACCAGTGTTTTTGACATATTTTTCGATTTCTTCATCAGTATAGTTAGAAGTACCAGTCTTACCAGCTTGTGGAAGCCATGGTAGGTAGGCACCACGTCCGATACCATAAACTAAGACTGTTTTCATCATTTCGGTCATCATATAGGCTGTAGTCTCTTTCATAGCTCGTGTACCGGCATCAGAAAATTCTTTTTCACTACCATCACTGAAGACTATTTTATTGATATACATTGGTTTATGGTAAATACCACCATTAGCAAAGGCTGCGTAGGCAACTGCCATTTTTTCACTACTTGCACCGTACTGTTTGTTGGATTCAGTTGTGTTACTTGAAATGGCGTTTGCATAATGCATGCTTGGATAGTCGATACCAAGACCATTAAGGAAGGTTTTAGCTCTATCTAGACCGACCTTATTCAAAGTCTCAACGGCTGTGACATTTCGTGATTGTTGAAGAGCATACTGGATTGTAATGTTTCCAAAGTAGCCATGATCCCAGTTGTAGAGTGGAGTATCAGTGCCAGGATAGTTATAAGGAACATCATGTACAATAGACGCAGTAGAGTCATAGACTCCATATTCTAAAGCGGGAGCATAGTCAGTGATTGGTTTCATACTAGAACCCCAGTCACGATTGGTTTCAACGGCTTGGTTGATTCCGAAAGATACATTACTTGATTGGTGACGGGCACCTAACTGAGCAATGACTTTACCATTTGTTACATCCACGACCGTAGATGCGACTTGCAAATCATCGTCAGGGTAAGAGACGTATTGATCGGAGTTGTAGATATCCCACAGACGTTTTTGAGCCTCTTGGTCTACATTTGTGTAGACATCCATCCCAGTAGTTAGAAGGTTATAGCCAGTTTCTTGTTCGACTTGGTCGATTACTTCTTTGAGGTAGTTGTCCATATAGGCTGGATAACTATTGGCTGATTTCAAGCTCTGGAGACCATCAGTGATAGGAGTATTAATTGCTTTTTCATACTGTTCTGCACTGATATACTTCTGTCCCTTCATTTCTGAAAGTACCAAGTTACGACGCTCTAGAGCAGCTTCTGGATGGGAATATGGATCATATTGGTTTGGTGCTTGAGGCATTCCGGCTAGGAGTGCTAACTGTGGCAAGCTTAAATCCTTCAAGTCTTTTCCATAGTAATTTTCGGCTGCGGTTTGCATTCCATAGTTACCGTTAGACATGTAGACTTTGTTGATGTAGTAGGTCAGGATTTCTTGCTTGGTTGCTTTTTGCTCTAATTGAACGGCTAGCCAAGCTTCTTGGGCTTTACGTGACAAGGTTTGATCGGCAGTTGAAGTAGAGAAATAAGTTAATTTAATCAATTGCTGAGTCAAGGTTGAAGCCCCTTGGAGCCCTCCTTTCCCTTGGAGGTTTCTCAATGCCGCCCCCATGATACGGATGGTATCAATCCCCCTGTGGTCGAAGAAGCGATGGTCTTCGATAGAAACGATTGCCTTAACCAAATCTGTGGGAATATCATTAGCTTGGGCATTGACGCGGCGTTCAGAACCCAAGTCAGCAATGAGTTGATTTTTATTGTCGTAGATTTTACTAGAGGTTGTTGCAACTAGTTTACTCTCGGATAGGCTAGGAGCCTTGCTAACGTAGTAGAAAAAAACTCCTCCGCCTAAGACAATGGCTGCGATAACCAAGCTTAAGAAGCTAATGCTCAGATACTTGATTAGGCGCAGAATCGTTGGTTTGTTCATCTTGTTTTACCACCTAATAAATGTTCTTTGATAACATTGAGATAGGGAATTTGAGGGAAGGCACCAGCCTTGATTTCATATCCATATTCTCGAATATATCCAAGTGGCATTGATTTTTGTCCCTTATCTTGATGATAGAAGCGAATTAAATCAAGTGCCGGCAATAAGTAGGTTTCTTGCTGAGAAGAAAAGTGAAGAAGGACAAAGCAGATTCCTTGTTGGGCAAGGACTTGTTCCATATGCTGAATTTGATGTGGATGAAAATTTTTCATCGGAATCGCACGTTTTTGTTTTGTTTCCTTGGCTTCAAAGTCGATGTAATATCCATTATAAACGCCAGAATAGTCCGTCGTTGAAGCTTGTCGAAAATAGGCCTCAACAATCTTGGCACGACTTCGCTGTGGATAGTCCACTCGTACAATTTGAATAGGGGTTGGTTTCTTGTGTATAACAGCCAAGCCCTGAGACAAATAGTAGTCGTTGGTAGCATTGATCATCTTTTCAAAGGTCATCCCACGATTTGCGAAATTTTTAGTTTGTGAGGTGACTTGTTGTTTTTTTTTTGATGAAAGTTTATGAGGATAGTTGACCATAATTCTCCTTATTGGTACAATAACATCACTCTATTATATCATAAAGGTGCACAGAAAGGGAGAAAAAATGCATACAGCCTTGATTTTAGGCTATTCTAGCTTTGATTTAGGATTGTTTAATGACAAAGATATTCGTTTAAAAATTATTAAAAAAGCCATTCGTAGAGATTTGGAAAAAATGGCAGACGAAGGATTGAAATGGTTGGTGTTTACGGGAACACTGGGATTTGAACACTGGGTTTTAGAGGTGGCCAGAGATATGAAAGATGACTTTGGTTTCCAACTTGCGACTATCTTTGATTTTGAGACTCATGGGGAAAACTGGAATGAGGGAAATCAGGTTAAACTTAGTGAATTTAAACAAGTTGATTTTGTAAAATACGCCTATCCGAACTATGAACACAAGAGTCAATTACGAGACTATCAACTTTTCTTACTTGAAAATACAGATGGTGCCTATCTTTTTTATGATGAAGAAAATGAAACAAAACTGAAGTATTTTTACGAACTGATGAAAAAGAAAGACAACTATATTACAAAAAGATTAACATTTGAGGAATTAAACGAAGTAGCTGAAAATTTTTCCGAAAATTGAAGCTTTGACCTTGATTTTTGTTTGCCTTTTTTTATATAATAATACTAGCAAGCGAGAATGGAGAGAGACATGACAAGTATTATTTTTTCAGCAAAAGATATTTTTGAACAAGAGTTTGGACGTGAAGTTCGTGGGTATAGCAAGGTAGAAGTTGATGAGTTTTTAGACGATGTCATCAAGGACTATGAAACCTATGCTGCCTTGGTTAAGTCACTTCGTCAGGAGATTGCGGATTTGAAGGAAGAATTAACTCGTAAACCGCAAGTGAGTTCGGCTCCAAGTCCTAGTCACCCAGATCCAATTGATGTGGCTGCTTCATCTTCTATGACGAATTTTGATATTTTGAAACGCTTGAATCGTCTTGAAAAAGAAGTATTCGGTAAACAAATTTTAGACAATACTGATTTGTAATTCAGGTCTTGTTACATGCAATTTTTGGATAATCGCGTGAGGAGAATTGCTTCTCATGAGGAAAGTCCATGCTAGCACAGGCTGTGATGCCTGTAGTGTTTGTGCTAGGCGAAACCATAAGCCTAGGGACGAGAAATCGTTACGGCAGTTGAAATGGCTAAGTCCTTGGATAGGCCAGAGTAGGCTTGAAAGTGCCACAGTGACGGAGTCTTTCTGGAAACAGAGAGAGTGGAACGCGGTAAACCCCTCAAGCTAGCAACCCAAATTTTGGTCGGGGCATGGAGTACGCGGAAACGAACGTAGTATTCTGACTGCTATCAGCTAGAGCTGTTAGTGGTAGACAGATGATTATCGAAGGAAGTGGTCCTAGTCACTTCTGGAACAAAACATGGCTTATAGAAAATTGCATATAGGTTGGGGCTGAGAAATTTTCTCAACCTCATTTTTTAAAGTGGACATATAGAAAGGTCTTGCAAGACTGTAACATGAAAAAAGAATTTAATTTAATTGCAACTGTGGCAGCAGGTCTTGAAGCTGTTGTAGGACGAGAAGTAAGAGAGCTGGGCTACGATTGTCAGGTTGAAAATGGACGTGTTCGTTTTCAAGGAGACGTGAGAGCCATTATCGAGACCAACCTCTGGCTTCGAGCAGCAGATCGTATCAAGATTATCGTAGGAACTTTTCCAGCTAAGACTTTTGAAGAGCTGTTTCAGGGAGTTTTCGCCCTAGATTGGGAAAATTATTTACCGCTCGGGGCACGTTTCCCGATTTCAAAAGCTAAATGTGTTAAATCTAAGCTACACAATGAACCAAGTGTGCAGGCAATTTCAAAAAAGGCTGTTGTTAAGAAATTACAGAAACACTATGCTCGCCCTGAGGGTGTTCCTCTGATGGAGAATGGTCCTGAGTTCAAGATTGAGGTCTCTATTCTCAAAGACATAGCAACTGTCATGATTGATACGACAGGATCCAGTCTCTTTAAACGTGGCTATCGTACAGAAAAAGGTGGGGCTCCTATCAAGGAAAATATGGCAGCAGCTATTTTGCAACTTTCTAACTGGTATCCAGACAAGCCCTTAATTGACCCAACTTGTGGTTCGGGGACTTTCTGTATCGAGGCTGTCATGATTGCTAGAAAGATGGCTCCAGGTCTTCGTCGCTCTTTTGCATTTGAGGAATGGAACTGGATTAACGATCGCTTGATTCAAGAAGTGCGCACAGAGGCGGCCAAAAAAGTAGATCGTGAGCTGGAGCTGGATATTATGGGCTGTGATATCGATGCACGTATGGTGGAAATTGCTAAAGCTAATGCTCAGGCAGCTGGTGTTGCAGGGGATATTACATTTAAGCAGATGCGCGTGCAGGATTTACGTTCCGATAAAATCAATGGTGTGATTATTTCCAATCCGCCTTACGGGGAGCGTTTATCAGATGATGCAGGGGTGACCAAGCTCTATGCTGAGATGGGGCAAGTATTTGCACCGCTGAAAACTTGGAGCAAATTTATCCTAACTAGTGATGAAGCCTTTGAGACCAAGTACGGTAGTCAGGCGGATAAGAAACGGAAGTTGTACAACGGAACTTTAAAAGTTGATTTGTATCAATATTTTGGTCAGCGTGTTAAACGTCAGGAAGTAAAGTAGGAAGGAAAACTCATGAGTAAGAAAAGACGGAATCGTCATAAAACAGAACATAAAGAAGCGCAATTTGATTTTGATGATGCCAAAGAGCTAACGGTTGGAGAAGCCATGCGAAAAAATGAAGAGGTGGAAGCAGGTGTGTTGCCTGGAGATTCTATCTTGGACAAGTATGTGAAACAACATAAAGATGAAATTGAGGCAGATAAGTTTGCGACTCGTCAATACAAAAAAGAGGAGTTAGTCGAAACTCAGAGTCTGGATGATTTAATTCAAGAGATGCGTGAGGCTGTAGAAGAGTCAGAAGCTTCTTCGGAGGAAGTTCCATCTTCTGAAGACATCTTACCACCCTTGCCTCTGGATGATGAGGAGCAAGGCTTGGATCCTCTATTGCTAGAGGATGAAAATCCAACAGAAATGACTGAGGAAGTGGAAGAGGAGCAAAACCTTTCTCGTCTGGATCAAGAAGACTCAGAAAAGAAAAGCAAAAAAGGTTTTATTTTGACTGTCTTAGCGCTTGTATCAGTGATTATCTGTGTCAGTGCTTATTATGTTTACCGTCAAGTGAATCGCTCGACCAAGGAAATTCAGACTTCTCAATCAACTACAGCCAATCAATCGGATGTGGATGATTTTAATACACTTTATGACGCCTTTTACACAGATAGCAATAAAACGGCTTTGAAAAATAGCCAGTTTGATAAACTAAGTCAACTCAAGACCTTACTTGATAAGCTGGAAGGTAGTCGTGAACATACGCTTGCCAAATCTAAATATGATAGTCTAGCAACGCAAATCAAGGCCATTCAAGACGTCAATGCACAATTTGAAAAACCAGCTATTGTGGATGGTGTCTTGGATACCAATGCCAAAGCCAAATCGGATGCTAAATTTACAGATATTAAAACTGGAAATACGGAGCTTGATAAAGTGCTAGATAAGGCTATCAGCCTTGGTAAGAGCCAGCAAACAAGTGCTTCGAGTTCAAGTTCAAGTCAAACTAGTAGCTCAAGCTCCAGTCAAGCAAGCTCAAATACGACTAGTGAGACAAGCCCAAGTAGTTCAAATACGGGATCAAATGAAACTAGAAGTACTCGCAGTGAAGTCAATATGGGTCTATCAAGTGCGGGGGTTGCTGTTCAAAGAAGTGCCAGTCGTGTTGCCTATAACCAGTCTGCTATTGATGATAGTAACAACTCTGCCTGGGATTTCGCGGATGGTGTCTTGGAACAAATTCTAGCGACTTCACGTTCACGTGGCTATATCACTGGAGACCAATATATCCTTGAACGTGTCAATATCGTTAATGGCAATGGTTATTACAACCTCTACAAGCCAGATGGAACCTATCTCTTTACCCTTAACTGTAAGACAGGATACTTTGTTGGAAATGGTTCTGGACATGCGGATGCTTTGGACTACTAAGCAGTCGTTACAAAATTCTTTCTTTTCAAAAGTAAAAATGATAAAATAAAACAAATCAAACAAGAGGAGTGTCAAATGACAAAAGCTAACTTTGGTGTCGTAGGTATGGCCGTAATGGGTCGTAACCTTGCCCTTAATATTGAATCTCGTGGTTACACAGTTGCTATTTACAACCGTAGTAAAGAAAAAACTGAAGATGTAATTGCTTGCCATCCTGAAAAGAACTTTGTACCAAGCTATGACGTTGAAAGTTTTGTAAACTCAATCGAAAAACCTCGCCGTATCATGCTCATGGTTCAAGCTGGACCTGGTACAGATGCTACAATTCAAGCCCTTCTTCCACACCTTGACAAGGGTGATATCTTGATTGACGGAGGAAACACTTTCTACAAAGATACAATCCGTCGTAATGAAGAATTGGCAAACTCAGGCATCAACTTTATCGGTACTGGGGTTTCTGGTGGTGAAAAAGGTGCCCTTGAAGGTCCTTCTATCATGCCTGGTGGACAAAAAGAAGCCTACGAATTGGTTGCGGATGTTCTTGAAGAAATCTCAGCTAAAGCACCAGAAGATGGCAAACCATGTGTGACTTACATCGGTCCTGATGGAGCTGGTCACTATGTGAAAATGGTTCACAACGGTATCGAGTATGGTGATATGCAATTGATCGCAGAAAGCTATGACTTGATGCAACACTTGCTAGGCCTTTCTGCAGAAGATATGGCTGAAATCTTTACTGAGTGGAACAAGGGTGAATTGGACAGCTACTTGATCGAAATCACAGCTGATATCTTGAGCCGTAAAGACGATGAAGGTCAAGATGGACCAATCGTAGACTACATCCTTGATGCTGCAGGTAACAAGGGAACTGGTAAATGGACTAGCCAATCATCACTTGACCTTGGTGTGCCATTGTCACTCATCACTGAGTCAGTATTTGCGCGTTACATTTCAACTTACAAAGAAGAACGTGTACATGCTAGCAAGGTTCTTCCAAAACCAGCTGCCTTCAAATTTGAAGGAGACAAGGCTGAGTTGATTGAAAAAATCCGTCAAGCTCTTTACTTCTCAAAAATCATTTCATACGCACAAGGTTTTGCTCAATTGCGTGTAGCTTCTAAAGAAAACAACTGGAACTTGCCATTTGCAGACATCGCATCTATCTGGCGTGATGGCTGTATCATCCGTTCTCGTTTCTTGCAAAAGATTACAGATGCTTACAATCGTGATGCAGACCTTGCCAACCTTCTTTTGGATGAGTACTTCTTGGATGTTACTGCTAAGTACCAACAAGCAGTGCGTGATATCGTAGCTCTTGCTGTTCAAGCTGGTGTGCCAGTGCCAACTTTCTCAGCAGCTATTACTTACTTTGATAGCTACCGTTCAGCTGACCTTCCAGCTAACTTAATCCAAGCGCAACGTGACTACTTTGGTGCCCACACTTACCAACGTAAAGACAAAGAAGGGACATTCCACTACTCTTGGTATGACGAAAAATAAGTAGGTCTGCCATGGGGAAACGGATTTTATTACTTGAGAAAGAACGAAATCTAGCTCATTTTTTAAGTTTGGAACTCCAAAAAGAGCAATACCGAGTTGATCAGGTTGAGGAGGGGCAAAAAGCCCTCTCCATGGCTCTTCAGACAGACTATGACTTGATTTTATTGAATGCTCATCTGGGGGATATGACAGCCCAGGATTTTGCAGATAAGCTGAGTCGGACTAAGCCAGCTTCAGTCATCATGGTCTTGGACCATCGAGAAGAATTGCAAGATCAGATTGAAACAATCCAACGCTTTGCCGTTTCTTACATCTATAAGCCAGTTATTATTGAGAATTTAGTAGCTCGTATTTCAGCGATTTTCCGAGGTCGGGACTTTATCGACCAACACTGTAGTCAGATGAAGGTTCCAACGTCTTACCGCAATCTGCGTATGGATGTAGAACATCATACCGTTTATCGTGGCGAGGAGATGATTGCTTTGACTCGTCGTGAGTATGACCTTTTGGCAACTCTCATGGGAAGCAAGAAAGTCTTGACTCGTGAGCAGTTATTGGAAAGTGTTTGGAAGTACGAAAGTGCGACAGAGACTAATATCGTGGATGTCTATATCCGCTATCTACGTAGCAAGCTTGATGTAAAAGGTCAAAAAAGCTACATTAAAACCGTGCGTGGTGTTGGTTACACCATGCAAGAATAGAAAAGCAGTTGCAGTTGTGTAACTGCTTTTTTTGGAGGTTTTCTATATATTGACATCCAGTTTGGTCTTTGCTACAATCAGTTATGGAGGATAGGTCTAATGAAAATAATAAAAAAATTGATGCCAATCGCATTAGCAGTCTTTTTCTTTGGTTTGCTAGCGACAAGTGCAGTATTGGCGGATACTACAGGTGGACAGTTTGTTGATAAGGATAATAGAAAATATTATATAAAAGATGACCATAAAGCAATCTATTGGCATAAAATAGACGGTAAAACCTACTATTTTGGTGATAGTGGAGAAATGGTAGTCGGTTGGCAATACATCCCGTTTCCATCTAAAGGTAGTACAATTGGTCCTTACCCAAATGGTTTAAGATTAGAATCTATGCCAATGCCAAGATGGTACTACTTTAACCAAGATGGGGTTCTTCAAGAATTTGTTGGTAAGCAAATTTTAGAAGCAAAAACAGCTACCAATACCAACAAACACCATGGGGAACAATATGATAGCCCAGCAGAGAAACGAGTCTATTATTTTGAAGATCAGCGTAGCTATCACACTTTAAAAACTGGTTGGATTTATGATGAGGGACACTGGTATTATTTACAAAAGAGTGGTGGCTTCGATGCTCGTATCGACAGTTTAACGGTTGGGGAGCTAGTGCGTGGCTGGACCAATGATAACTCAACTTGGTACTATCTAGATCCAACAACTGCTGCAATGCAAACAGGTTGGAAATACCTTGGTAATAAGTGGTACTACCTTCGTTCATCAGGTGCCATGGCAACAGGCTGGTATCAGGAAGGCTCAACTTGGTACTATTTAGATGATCTAAATGGCGATATGAAAACGGGCTGGCAATACCTTGGTAACAAGTGGTACTATCTTCGTTCATCAGGAGCTATGGCAACAGGCTGGTTCCAGGTCGGTAGTAAATGGTACCATACTTATAGCTCAGGTGCTTTGGCAGTGAATACGACCGTAGATGGTTATTCTGTCAATTATAATGGCGAATGGGTTCAATAATGAAAGAGGCGATTGTGAAGGAAACAATCGC
>CAURMD010000028.1:0-15249 GCA_963525985.1 uncultured Streptococcus sp.
ACAAAAAGAGCAGCTAAATCTGACTTTTTCAGAAGATTTAACTGCTGTGAGTCTTGTCTGGACAATATTTCAGACAAAACCTACGACAAATGATTACTCATATTATACCCTATTTAGCTAGATTTTTCAAGGGGATTGACGAATTTTTGATAAAATCTTTTCCTATAGAAAAGATTGGCTGAATCGTAACAAAATTTGTTGCGATTTTTCTTTTAGTTTAATTTCAAGAAAACGCTTGCATCTTATTTTACTAAGTGCTATACTGATAAAGAAATTCATTTATAGGAGATTAATTATGAAAAGAACACCATCTCACACTGAGAAAAAAATGGTTTACAGCATCCGTTCTCTCAAGAATGGAACTGGTTCTGTCCTTATTGGAGCAAGCCTTGTTCTGCTTGCCATGGTTACACCAACTATCTCAGCCAACGAAAATACTACAAGCAATAAGGGAACTAGTAATGAAACTACTACTGCCCTTGCACAACCTCTTACTGATACAGTAGTTAACTCTGGTAAGAACGAAAGTGATATTTCTTCGCCTAATAATGCAAACGCTTCCCTAGAGAAAACAGAAGAAAAACCTGCAACAGAGCCAACTACTCCTGCTGCAACTCCCGCCGATTCAGCCCCACAAACCGGACAAGATCGTTCAAGTGAACCAACTACTTCTACGAGTCCAGTAACGACTGAAACTAAGACAGAAGAGCCAATCGAAGACAACTACTTCCGCATCCATGTCAAAAAACTCCCTGAAGAAAACAAGGATAGTCAAGGACTATGGACTTGGGACGATGTTGAAAAACCTTCTGAAAATTGGCCGAACGGAGCCTTGTCCTTCAAGGATGCCAAAAAAGATGACTATGGCTACTACCTAGATGTCAAATTAAAGGGAGAACAAGCCAAGAAAATTAGCTTCCTCATCAATAATACAGCTGGGAAAAATCTAACCGGCGATAAATCAGTAGAAAAACTGGCACCAAAGATGAATGAGGCTTGGTTGGACCAAGATAACAAGGTTTTCTCTTACGAACCACAGCCTGCAGGAACTATTCGTGTCAACTACTACCGCACAGATGGCAACTATGACAAGAAGTCTCTCTGGTACTGGGGAGATGTGAAAGAGCCAAGTAGTGGTGAATGGCCTAATGGAACAGACTTTACGGCTACAGGCAAATATGGTCGCTATATCGATATTCCACTCAAAGATGCAGCTAAAGAACTTGGATTTTTATTACTAGACAGAAAGAAACAAGGAGACGATGTGAAAATCCGTAAAGAAGATTATAAGTTCACAGATTTGAAAAATCATAGCCAAATTTTTCTAAAAGACGATGACGAATCGATTTACACAAATCCATACTATGTCCATGATATCCGTATGACAGGAGCCCAACACGTAGGCACTTCTAGCATTGAAAGTAGTTTTTCAACACTAGTTGGTGCCAAAAAAGAAGATATCCTCAAACACTCCAACATCACTAATCACCTAGGAAACAAGGTAACTATTACCGATGTTGCAATCGATGAAGCTGGTAAGAAAGTGACCTACAGCGGAGATTTCTCTGACACAAAACATCCCTATACTGTTAGCTACAATTCCGACCAATTCACTACCAAAACAAGCTGGCGCCTTAAAGATGAGACATACAGCTATGATGGCAAACTTGGAGCTGACCTCAAAGAAGAAGGAAAACAAGTTGATTTAACCCTTTGGTCACCAAGTGCTGATAAGGTTTCTGTCGTTGTCTACGACAAGAATGACCCTGAAAAAGTGGTTGGAACTGTCGCTCTTGAAAAAGGAGAAAGAGGAACTTGGAAACAAACTCTAGATAGCACAAACAAACTAGGCATCACAGATTTCACTGGATACTATTATCAATACCAAATCGAGCGTCAAGGTAAAACTGTTCTTGCACTCGATCCTTACGCTAAGTCCCTCGCTGCTTGGAATAGTGACGATGCTAAGATTGACGATGCCCATAAAGTGGCTAAAGCCGCCTTTGTAGATCCAGCTAAACTAGGACCTCAAGACTTGACTTATGGTAAGATTCACAACTTCAAGACTCGTGAAGATGCCGTTATCTACGAAGCTCATGTGCGTGACTTCACTTCAGATCCTGCCATTGCAAAAGACTTGACCAAACCATTTGGTACCTTTGAAGCCTTCATTGAAAAACTAGACTATCTCAAAGACTTGGGGGTGACCCACATCCAGCTCCTTCCAGTCTTGTCTTACTACTTTGTCAATGAATTGAAAAACCATGAACGCTTGTCTGACTATGCTTCAAGCAACAGCAACTACAACTGGGGATATGACCCTCAAAACTACTTCTCATTGACTGGTATGTACTCAAGCGATCCTAAAAATCCAGAAAAACGAATCGCAGAATTTAAAAATCTCATCAACGAAATCCACAAACGTGGCATGGGAGCCATCTTGGATGTCGTTTATAACCATACAGCTAAAGTCGATATCTTTGAAGATTTGGAACCAAACTACTATCACTTTATGGATGCCGATGGAACACCTCGAACTAGCTTTGGTGGTGGACGTTTGGGGACAACTCACTATATGACCAAACGCCTCCTAGTTGATTCTATCAAGTATCTAGTTGATACCTACAAAGTTGATGGATTCCGTTTCGATATGATGGGAGACCATGATGCAGCTTCTATCGAAGAAGCTTACAAGGTTGCACGCGCCCTCAATCCAAACCTAATCATGCTTGGTGAAGGTTGGAGAACCTATGCTGGTGATGAAAATATGCCTACTAAAGCTGCTGACCAAGATTGGATGAAACATACCGATACTGTCGCTGTCTTCTCAGATGACATCCGTAACAACCTCAAATCTGGTTATCCAAACGAAGGTCAACCTGCCTTTATCACAGGTGGCAAGCGTGATATCAACACTATCTTCAAAAATCTCATTGCTCAACCAACCAACTTTGAAGCAGACAGCCCTGGAGATGTTATCCAATACATCGCAGCCCATGATAACTTGACCCTCTTTGACATCATCGCCCAGTCTATCAAAAAAGACCCAAGCAAGGCTGAGAATTATGCTGAAATCCACCGTCGTTTGCGACTTGGAAACCTCATGGTCTTGACAGCTCAAGGAACTCCATTTATCCACTCTGGTCAGGAATATGGACGTACTAAACAATTCCGTGACCCAGCCTACAAGACTCCAGTAGCGGAGGATAAGGTTCCAAACAAATCTCACTTGTTGCGTGATAAGGACGGCAATCCATTTGACTATCCTTACTTCATCCATGACTCTTACGATTCGAGTGATGCTATTAACAAGTTTGACTGGACTAAGGCTACAGATGGAAAAGCATATCCTGAAAATGTCAAGAGCCGTGACTATATGAAAGGTTTGATTGCCCTTCGTCAATCTACAGATGCCTTCCGACTTAAGAGTCTCCAAGATATCAAAGACCGTGTCCACCTCATCACTGTCCCAGGTCAAAATGGTGTAGAAAAAGAGGATGTAGTAATTGGCTACCAAATTACTGCTCCAAACGGTGATATCTACGCAGTCTTTGTCAATGCAGATGAAAAAGCTCGCGAATTTAATTTGGGAACTGCCTTTGCCCACCTCAGAAATGCTGAAGTTTTGGCAGATGAAAACCAAGCAGGACCAGTAGGAATTGCCAACCCGAAAGGACTTGAGTGGACTGAAAAAGGCTTGAAATTAAATGCCCTTACAGCTACTGTTCTTCGAGTCTCTCAAAATGGAACCAGCCATGAGTCAACTGCAGAAGAGAAACCAGATTCAAGCCCTTCCAAGCCTGAACATCAAAATGAAGCTTCTCACCCTACACATCAAGATCCAGCTCCACAAGCTAAACCTGATTCTACTAAACCATCTGCAACAGTAGCTGATGCGGAAAATAAACCTAGCCAAGCTACAACTGATTCACAACCACATAAGGACAATAATACTCAATCACTTCCATCTACGCATACTCAAACTATTGTCACTTCCTATACTCCAGCTTATACAAATAAGAAATCGGAAACTCCAAATCAGACAACTAAAGCTAGTTGGAAACAAGAAAATGGCATCTGGTATTTCCATAAAGCAGACGGTTCTCTAGCTACTGGTTGGATAAAAGATGGAGATACTTGGTATTACCTAAAAGATGATGGTTCTATGGTTACTGGCTGGGTAAAAGATGGTAATGTTTGGTACTTCCTAAATAGTAACGGTTCTATGTCAACCGGTTGGGTTAAGGATGGAGATACTTGGTACTATCTTGAGCCATCAGGAGCTATGAAAGAAAATCAATGGTTTGAAGTTTCTGGCAAATGGTACTATGTTGATTCATCAGGTAAACTTGCAGTTAATACAAGAGTTGAAGACTATTTGGTCAATGAAAACGGTGAATGGGTTAGCTAAAACTGCTACTGTATAACCTGCATAGCTAGATATAACTAAGCACAACGATAACAAACTCCTGTTTGCAGGAATCAGCCTCCTGCCCTTCTAGGTCTCGAGTTCTTGCTAAAAAACAAAAAAGAGAACTAAACTAGCCCTCCTATAGAAAAATCCCCCAAGCATTAAGTCTAGGGGGATTAATTTTTGTACAATATTTGTTGTCCTAATAAACTTGATTAGGATTTTTTATTAAGCCTCTTTCATGGCAAAATAATCCCGTACTTTGGGTGCAACTTGTGTGCCGAAGAGTTCAATAGCTCTCAGTACTTGGTCATGAGGCATAGAACCAAGAGGTAAGTGCAACATAAAGCGGTCCAAACCTAAGTCTTCAATCATGCGAATCAATTTTTCGGCCACCTGATCTGGATTGCCCACAAACATAGCACCATTTGGCCCAACTTGCTCCAAATATTGCTCATAACGCAATTCCTGCCAGTGCGGACGGTCTTTGGAAATAGCATCCACCACTTGCTTGGTCGGATGGAAATAATCTTTTACCGCCTGCTCGCCATCCTCAGCAATCCATCCCCAAGAATGGGCCCCAACCTTTAGTTGATGACTGGCATGGCCCGCTTCGCTTCCAATCTCACGATAAGCCTGAATCAACTTTTTAAAATAACGAGGGTTACCACCAATAATGGCATAGACAATCGGTAGGCCAGCCTGAGCAATCTTCACTGTTGATTCGACATGACCACCTGTCGCTATCCACAAGGGTAATTTGTCCTGAACTGGACGAGGATAAACTTCTTTGCCAGAGATTGTTTGGCTCAATCGACCTTGCCAGTCTAGCTTTGTTTTTTCATTGGCTAACTGAAGCAAGTCTAATTTCTCATCAAAGAGGGCTTCGTAGTCTTTCAAATCATATCCAAACAAGGGAAAAGATTCCGTGAAAGAACCCCTTCCAGCCATAATCTCCGCACGTCCATTTGACAAAGCATCGATAGTGGCATACTGTTGGAACAAACGAATCGGATCCATGCTCGAGAGAATGCTGACTGCACTGGTCAAACGGATTTTCTTGGTATTGACTGCACCTGCTGCCAGGACAATCTCTGGGGCTGATACTGCAAAATCCGTTCGATGATGCTCGCCAATCCCATACACATCCAAGCCAACCTTGTCAGCCAGCTCAATCTCTGCCAGCAACTGGCGAATGCGTTCGGCATGACTGTAAGTTTGCCCAGTCCCTTCAAGCTCCGTTGTTTCCCCAAATGTTGAAATTCCCAATTCTACCACAGTGATTCTCCTTGTCTATCTCTGTCCTTCAATTTGAAAAATTATTCTAACACGAATCTTGAGTACAAGCAACCGATTTGCTCACAAGAAAAAGCCTAGATAACTAGACTTTTTTAGCTTATTCTACCGTTACTGACTTAGCAAGGTTACGTGGTTTATCCACATCAAGGCCACGGTGCAGAGTTGCAAAATAAGCGACCAATTGCGTTGGCACAACCATTGAAATTGGTGAGAGGTAAGGGTGTACAGTCGTAAGCACGATGTCGTCTGTATCCTTGGCAACATTTTCTTCTGCAATAGTGAGAACCTTGGCACCACGGGCTGCGACCTCTTGGATATTTCCACGAGTATGGTTGGCAAGGACTGGATCTGACAAGAGTGCCAAGACAGGTGTTCCTTCTTCAATCAAGGCAATAGTTCCGTGCTTGAGTTCTCCTGCCGCAAAGCCTTCACACTGGATGTAAGAAATCTCTTTGAGTTTAAGGCTTGCTTCCATAGCTACGTAGTAATCTTGACCACGCCCAATATAAAAGGCATTGCGAGTTGTTTCAAGAAGATCACGAACCTTGGCTTCAATGTTTTCTTTCTCTGAAAGAGTTGATTCGATAGACTGAGCTACGATTGACAACTCATGAACCAAGTCAAAGTCTTGCGCTTTAGCATTGCCGTTCGCTTCTCCAACTGCTTTTGCAAGGAAGGCAAGGGCTGCAATTTGTGCTGTATAAGCCTTGGTTGATGCCACGGCAATTTCAGGTCCTGCATGAAGGAGCATGGTATGGTTGGCTTCACGAGAAAGAGTTGAACCTGGGACGTTTGTCACTGTCAAGCTTGGGATTCCCATTTCATTAGCCTTGACTAAAACTTGACGACTATCCGCTGTTTCACCAGACTGGCTGATAAAGATGAAGAGTGGTTTCTTGCTGAGAAGTGGCATACCGTAGCCCCACTCAGATGAGATTCCAAGTTCAACTGGTGTATCTGTCAATTCTTCCAACATTTTCTTAGAAGCAAATCCTGCGTGGTAAGATGTTCCAGCTGCAAGGATGTAGATACGATCTGCTTCTTGAACAGCCTGGATGATAGCTGGGTCTACGACAACTTGACCAGCCTCATCTGTGTAGGCTTGGATGAGTTTACGCATAACCGTTGGTTGCTCATCAATTTCCTTGAGCATGTAGTAAGGATAAGTTCCCTTACCGATATCAGACAAGTCAAGTTCAGCAGTGTAACTAGCACGCTCACGACTATTACCATCATAGTCTTGAACTTCCACACTATCAGCCTTGACGATTACCAACTCTTGATCATGAATTTCCATGTATTGGTTGGTCTCACGAATCATAGCCATAGCATCTGAGCAGACCATGTTATAGCCTTCTCCAAGACCAATCAAAAGTGGTGATTTATTTTTAGCCACGTAGATGACTTCCGGAGTTTGTGAGTCAACCAAGGCAAAAGCATAAGAACCACGGATGATGTGAAGGGCTTTTTTGAAGGCTTCAAGAACTGACAAACCGTCTTCTTCCGCAAATTTTCCAATCAAGTGAACGGCGATTTCAGTATCTGTTTGCCCCTTAAAGTGGTGACCTGCAAGGTATTCTTCCTTGATTTCAAGGTAGTTCTCAATCACACCGTTGTGAACCAAGACAAAACGTTCTGTCTCAGAGCGGTGTGGGTGAGCATTGTCCTCAGTTGGTTTCCCATGAGTTGCCCAACGAGTATGTCCGATACCAGTTGTTCCCTCCACACCAGCTGTCTTGGCAGACAATTCTGCAATACGACCAACAGCCTTGACTAGATGGTTTTCAGCACCACCTAGGACAAAAATCCCCGCAGAATCATAGCCACGGTATTCGAGCTTTTCAAGCCCTTGAATCAAAATATCAGTTGCATTTGTGTTTCCAACAACACCAACAATTCCACACATAGTATATACGACACAGGCAAGCTGTGCTTTCTCCTTAAAATTGGTATAGTCTAATTCCTCTTTTATAGAATCAGCAAAAACAGTATATACTTGTTTCTTTCACTTGTCAAGAGTAAAAATTGGTATAGTTCAAATTAAGATCCTGTAAGCAAAAAACTCTGACCAATTAAAATCATTAGTCAGAGTCCTTTTTTAAAATCCATTATTATCGCTTAATTCCTTGAACCAGTGCCCGGATTTCTTCAGACGACGTTCTTGCGTTTCCAAGTCAAGCTCAACTAGACCATATCGGTTTTTATAGCTATTGAGCCATGACCAGCAGTCAATAAAGGTCCAAATCAAGTAGCCCTTACAGTTGGCACCATCTTCAATGGCACGGTGAAGTTCACGAAGATGACCTTTTACAAAGTCAATACGGTAATCATCTTGAATCATTCCATTCTCACGGAATTTTTCTTCCCCTTCAACACCCATACCATTCTCAGTCAACATCCACTCGATATTACCATAATTTTCCTTGATATTTTGGGCAATGTCATAAATCCCTTGCTCATAAATCTCCCAGCCACGATGAGGATTGATTTTACGTCCAGGCATCACATAAGGCTCGTAAAAATGTTCGGGTAAGAGTGGACTCTCTGGATGCTTAACAAATCGAGGAGCCATAACACGCAAAGGCTGATAGTAGTTGACACCAAGGAAATCCACTGTATTGTCACGAATGACTTCCAACTCCTCCTCCGTAGCATCAGGCAAGAGACCGTATTCATGTAAGATTTCTACCAACTCCTGTGGATAAGTCCCCAAAACAGACGGATCTAAGAAAGATTGGGCCTGAAAAAGGGCCGCAATCCGAGCTGCCTTGACATCAGCAGGATGCTGGCTACGTGGATAAGCCGGTGTCAAGTTGAGAACAATCCCAATCTTGGAACCAGGCAAGAGTTCATGACAGGCCTTAACCGCCCGACTGCTAGCCAATTGTGTATGATAAGCTACTTTAACGGCTGCCTCTGCATCCACCTTATGTGGATAATGGGCATCGTAAAAATAGCCAAATTCTACAGGAACGATGGGCTCGTTAAAGGTAATCCATTGATCCACTAAATCTCCATAAGTCTCAAAACAAAAACGAGCATAGTCTTCATAGGCTGAGACAGTCGCCTTATTTTCCCAACCATCACCAGCTTCTTGAAGAGCAAAAGGCAAATCAAAATGATAAAGATTCACTAAAAGACGAATACCTTTAGCCTTAATAGCCTCAAAGACCTTACGATAGAAATCCACACCTTGAGAATTGACTTTTCCACGCCCTTGTGGAAAAATCCGTGACCACTGAATAGAAGTCCGAAAGGCCGTGTGACCAGTTTCTAACAGTAGCTCAATATCCTTTTCCCAGTTTTCATAAAAGGTTGATGTCTTATCTGGACCAATCCCATTATAGTAACGATTTGGCTCCACTTGGTACCAATAATCCCAGAGATTATCTCCCTTACCGTCACCAGCTACACGTCCTTCTGTTTGTGGTCCAGAAGTAGAGGATCCCCAGACAAAATCCTTTGGAAATCTTAGCATACATTTACCTCTTTATCTACTCATTTTTCCCATTATACAGAAAAAACAAGGTAAAAACTAGTTACATTTTTTCCTTGTTTTTCTTCTGATTATAGTTTTTATTTCTTGCTGAGAATTTCAAGCGTTTCAAGTAAGTTATCTGCATGAACTTCGATGGTGTCACCAGTCGCTTTAATCTTCACTTCTACGATGCCATCGGCTGCTTTCTTCCCAACAGTGATACGGATCGGCAATCCAATCAAGTCGCTGTCGCTGAATTTAACACCAACACGTTCGTTACGGTCATCTGTCAAGACTTCGTAACCAGCTCCCATCAAGCTTGCTTCAAGTTTTTCTGTCAAGGCTTGCGCTTCTTCGTCCTTGACATTGACAGTGATCAAGTGAACATCAAATGGTGCCAATTCTTTAGGGAAGTTGATTCCCCAAGCGTAACGGTATTCACCTTTTGGCGTTTTGTTAACAAAGAGGCGAGCGTGTTGCTCCATCACTGCTGAAAGGAGACGGCTGACACCGATACCGTAACATCCCATGATAATTGGCACAGCACGGCCATTTTCATCCAAGACATCTGCTCCCATGCTTGCTGAATAGCGAGTGCCAAGTTTGAAGATGTGACCAATTTCGATACCACGCGCAAAGTTAAGGACACCTTGTCCGTCTGGAGAAATTTCACCCTCACGAACTTCACGGATATCCACATATTCTGCAGTAAAATCACGGCCTGGGTTCACACCAGTCAAGTGGTAGCCATCTTCGTTAGCACCGACAACTGCATTGCGAACATCTTGCACCTTACGGTCTGCAATGATTTTAACATTCTCTGGCAAACCAACTGGTCCAAGTGAACCAAATCCTGCTTGAACAAGATTCGCCACTTCTTCTTCACTAGCAACGTCGAAGAAATCTGCTCCCAAGTGGTTTTTCAACTTGACTTCGTTGAGTTGGTCATTTCCAACTAGAAGGGCTGCAACAAGCTCACCATCTGCCATGTAGAAGAGGGTTTTAATCGTTTGTTCTTCTGGAACATTGAGGAAGGCTGCAACTTCATCGATTGATTTAACATCTGGTGTTGCAACACGAGTCACTTCTTCTTCAGCGACAACACGGTTGCTTGGTTTGTACTCGTTTGTTGCCATTTCCAAGTTAGCCGCATAGCTAGATTCACTTGAGTAAGCAATGGTATCTTCACCAGAAACCATCCATTTGAGCAATTCTGCCTTGATTTCTTCTTGCACTTCTGCAGGAATTTCGTCAAATGAAGCAACTGACTTGTCCAAAACAACCCAGCGGTCAAGGTCTGTACGAGCAGGTGTAATGGCCATAAATTCTTGGCTGTCCTTACCACCCATGGCTCCACCGTCACCAATGATAGCCTTGAAGTCTAAACCACTACGAGTAAAAATACGCTCATAAGCAGCCTTATACTCATCATAAACACTGTCCAAGCTATCATAGTTAGCGTGGAAACTGTAAGCATCCTTCATGATAAACTCACGTGTACGGAGAAGTCCATTACGTGGGCGTTTTTCATCACGATACTTAGGCTGGATTTGATAAAGGTTGAGTGGCAATTGCTTGTAAGACTTAACAGAATCACGGACAATAGCTGTAAAGGTTTCTTCGTGAGTTGGACCTAGAATGAAGTCTGATTTTTCACGGTTTTTTAGTTTGTAAAGGTCTTCACCATAAGTTTCGTAACGACCTGATTCGCGCCACAATTCTGCACTAAGAAGGGCCGGAGCCAACATCTCAACTGCACCAATCTTGTCGAATTCTTGGCGCATGATATTTTTAGCTTTTTCAATCACACGATTAGCAAGTGGTAGGTAAGAATAAACACCTGCTGAAACTTGACGAACATAACCAGCACGCAACATAAGAGCATGGCTGATAACTTGAGCATCGCTTGGCATTTCGCGAAGCGTTGGGATAGGCATTTTACTTTGTTTCATAATATTCCTCGATTATCTAAAAAAGAGTCGCATGATGTCATTCCAGGTCACAGCAATCATCAAGACAACCATGATGACCACTCCGGCCAAGGTGACATAGGTTTCAATTTCTTGTTTCAATGGTTTGCGGCGGATGGCTTCTAGGATATTGAGAACAATCTTACCACCATCCAGAGCTGGAATCGGAATAAGATTAAAAATCCCAATATTGATGGAAATCATTGCCAAGAAGTACAAGACGTTCTCAATTCCATTTTTAGCAGCATCACTACTTGCCTTAAAGATGGCAACAGGTCCACCTAGCTTGTTCAAATCCGGTTGGAAAATCAGGTTTTTCAGAGCTGATAGAATTCGTAGGGCCGAGTCAGCAGCAGTTGTAAAACCACCTACAAACATAGATACAAAATCTGATTTAATCCCCGGTTGAACACCTAGAAGGTAACGACCTTGACTTTCTTCCGGAGTAACAGTGACTTGTTTGTCACTACCATTTTCAAAAATAGTCACATCCAAGGTCGGGGCCGTCTTATCTTTGGTTTCTGATTCCACAGCCTGAATCAAACTTTCCCAGTTGCTAACCTCATGTGAACCAATCTTGGTAATCTGTGCCGTTTCTGGCACTCCTACCTTAGCCAAGGCCCCTTGGGGCATAATATGGAACTGGTTGGTATCGACATCTCTGACACCACCCTGCATGAAGATTAAAATCCAGAAAACAACGACACCTAAGATAAAGTTGTTCATAGGACCTGCAAAATTGGTAATCAGTTTGCCCCAGATAGTCGCATTTTGATATTGAACATCCAAAGGTGCAATCCTAACCTCAGTACCATCTGCTTCCACAACCGTTGCATCGTGATCTACTGCAAATGTTTTTTCTTCTTCCAGAACCAATCCTTTGATAAAGAGCTTGTCTTCAAAATCAAACTGGGTCACCTGCATAGGGAGGGCTGTTTGATCTAATTTTTTACCAGAGAGATTGATACGTTTAACCTTACCATCATCAGTAAGCGTCAAACTAACAGGAGTTCCTGTCTTGATTTCAGTTGTATCATCACCCCAACCAGCCATACGGACATAGCCACCCAGAGGCAAGATTCGAATGGTATAGGCCGTCCCGTCCTTGCCAATATGAGCAAAGATCTTGGGTCCCATGCCAATGGCAAATTCACGCACTAGAATCCCTGATTTCTTGGCAAAGTAGAAGTGTCCGAACTCGTGCACCACTACAATAATCCCAAAAACCAGAATAAAGGTTAAAATTCCTAGCATAGTGTTTCCTCCGTCTTTTGATTAAAAGAGTCCAAATAAGTGCATGATTGGAAATACAAGCAACATACTATCAAAACGATCCAAAACACCACCATGTCCAGGGATAAATTTCCCAGAATCCTTAACACCAAAGTGACGCTTGATCGAACTTTCTAGTAAATCACCAAATTGTCCAGCAATGCTAAAGAAAATAGCAAAGACTGACATCTTGTAAATTCCATATGGAAGAGCAACTGTACTGTCAACTATCATAAAGATGATGGTTACTAAAATAGCGCCTAAAATACCACCCAAGGCCCCCTCAAAGGTTTTATTTGGAGAAACTGTCGGAGCTAATTTTCGTTTACCATAATTCATCCCAACAAGATAGGCACCACTGTCTGTCGCCCAGACGATACACAAGGCCAAGAGTGCCTTATCTAAACCTGCAATTCTAGCATCTAATAGAGCATTAAAACCAAAGCCCACATAGAAACTCATAGCAAGAGGGAAAACCGCATCCTCAATCGTATACGACTTGCTAAAAACGGTCGTTCCTAACATGATTGAAATCAAAACACTATAAGCAACCACATTCCCATCAACTGGTAAAAAAGTCAGATAATTCTCCAAGGGAATGGTCAAAGCAAAGGTTGCAAAGAGGGTCAAGAGGCCCTCCATCGTCATGGTCTCTAGACCTCTCATCTTCAAAAGTTCATGCATGGCTAGCATGGCTATGATTCCAATTGCTATCTGAAGCAAGAGTCCCCCAATCATTAAAATTGGTAGGAAAATAGCCAGGGCAATCCCTGCAAACAAGGTTCTTTTCTGTAAATCCTGTGTCATATTTCCTCCTAAACTCCTCCAAATCGGCGATGACGACGATTGTAGGCAAGAATAGCTTCCTGCAAGGCCGCCTCGTCAAAATCAGGCCACAAGGTATCTGTAAAATAGAGTTCACTGTAGGCTCCCTGCCATGGAAGGAAATTACTCAAACGCAATTCTCCACTAGTACGGATAATCAAGTCTGGGTCTCGTAAGTCCTTAGGCAAATGCTGGGTAAAGAGATAGTTGCCAATCAATTCCTCTGTGATGTCATCTGGGATGATTTTGGCATCTAAAACATCCTGAGAAATCAACTTAAGAGCCTGTGTAATCTCAGCACGTCCACCATAGTTGAGGGCAAAATTAAGAATCAAACCTGTGTTGTTCTTAGTCAATTCCTCAGCCTTAGTCAGAGCTTCAAAGGTTTGCTTAGGCAGGCGGTCCGTTTCCCCAATCATTTGAATCTTAACATTATTCGCATGTAGTTCTGGAACATAATTATCATAAAACTCTACTGGCAAGTTCATGATAAACTTGACTTCCTGATCTGGACGGGTCCAATTTTCCGTAGAAAAAGCATAGACCGTAATAACCTTAACGCCCAGTTTGTTGGCTGCCTTGGTCACAGTTTGCAATGCTTCCATGCCCGCCTTGTGTCCAAAGACTCGCGGTTGCATACGTTTTTTAGCCCAACGGCCATTCCCATCCATGATGATGCCGATATGAGCAGGAACCTGTGTCGGAACCTCTACTTCCACAGCCTTATCTTTCTTAAAAAATCCAAACATGATCTTATTCCTATTCAAAAATCTATCGTTTCATTATACCATATTTCCCTATTTTCTTCTATCACTAAGCTATTTATACTCTTCGAAAATCTCTTCAAACCATGTCAGCTTCACCTTGCCGTACTCAAGTACAGCCTGCGGCTAGCTTCCTAGTTTGCTCTTTGATTTTCATTGAGTATTATTCTCAGGCACAAAGCCCATTTCCAAAAAAATAAGCCGCCTGATTGGGCGACTCTATTTTTTTATAGGGAGATTATTATGAAAAAGTTTTAGGAGTTTAAGTTAAGGTCTTCTTAACTTATGAACTTAGTATACACTTCTTAGCTTAAAGTTTCCTTAAGTATTTTTAAAAATCAAATTTTTCCATTTCTCCTGCCAATTTTTCTTGGATAGACGTGTTCGATAAAGTTCCATTCGGTCTTCATTTTCTAAGAAATGAGGAGTTGGACGAACTTGAAAATTCAAAATATCCTCCAAACCATAAGGTACATAGAGTTCAAAATCGGATTCTTCATTCAAGCGTAGTCCAACAGCCGTACATCGTTCTGGATACTTACTCATAGCATCACGGGAACTGGTATAGGGAGCAGTATGAGGGCTGTGCTGGTGCATATAGACTTGATTTTTCAATTCCCACTGGTACTGAGTAAAGTCCTCTCTCAGCTTTTTCTCTAGGGACAAGGTTTCCTCATAAGAAATATCTGGATCAAAGAAAATCACATCTACATCTGTTTCACAGTCAAAAGGTGATTTGTCTGATAAGAGATTCCAGATAAAATTTCTGACAGAACCTGCCGCCAGCCAGGAATCTGTCAACTCCAGATTTCGGATGATAGTCAGAATAGCCATCATATCTGGATTTTTTCTAAAAGCCTCTAGAATTTCTTGCTTATTTTTCAATATATTCATACCCCAAATGCTCATAAGTCTTAGCCGTTGCAACCCGTCCAGACCGTGTCCGCATGATAAAACCTTTTTGAATCAAGTAAGGCTCATACATGTCTTCCACCGTTTCACGCTCTTCTGCTATGTTAACAGAAAGAGTTCCTAATCCGACAGGACCACCACCATACATCTCAATCATGGTCCGAAGGATTTTTTGGTCCACATAGTCCAAACCTTCATGGTCAACATCCAGCATAGTTAATGCCTTATCGGTAATAACATCATCGATGACCCCATTCCCCATTATCTGGGCAAAATCGCGCACGCGCTTGAGGAGACGATTGGCAATACGAGGGGTTC
>CAURMD010000029.1:0-15033 GCA_963525985.1 uncultured Streptococcus sp.
AATATTACGGAGACTACCACGCACTCCGCGACATCAATCTCCGTTTTGAAAAAGGGCAAGTTGTTGTACTCCTAGGCCCTTCTGGTTCTGGAAAGTCCACTCTTATCCGCACCATCAATGGTTTGGAGGCTGTTGACAAAGGAAGTCTTCTAGTAAATGGTCACCAAGTTGCTGGTGCCAGCCAGAAAGATTTGGTGCCGCTTCGCAAGGAAGTCGGCATGGTTTTCCAGCATTTCAACCTCTATCCACACAAAACAGTGTTAGAAAACGTAACACTTGCACCCATAAAAGTTCTAGGAATTGATAAAAAAGAAGCTGAAAAAACAGCCCAAAAATATCTGGAATTTGTAAATATGTGGGACAAGAAAGATTCTTATCCAGCCATGCTGTCTGGTGGACAAAAACAACGGATTGCCATCGCACGTGGACTCGCTATGCATCCTGAACTCCTCCTCTTCGATGAACCAACATCTGCCCTTGACCCTGAAACCATCGGCGATGTTCTAGCAGTTATGCAAAAATTGGCCCACGATGGTATGAATATGATTGTCGTGACCCATGAAATGGGCTTTGCCCGTGAAGTTGCCGACCGCATCATCTTTATGGCTGACGGAGAAGTTTTGGTGGATACGACAGATGTTGATGACTTTTTCGACAATCCAAGCGAACCTCGTGCCCAACAATTCCTCAGCAAAATCATCAACCACGAAAGTGACAAAGTCAAATAAGGAGGCGCCTATGAAAAAGAAATTCTTTTTATCCGCATTATTGATTAGCCTTTTCGGCCTTGCTGCTGCAAAACCAGTCCAGGCTGATACCAGCGTCGCAGATATTCAAAAAAGAGGCGAACTGGTTGTCGGTGTCAAACAAGACGTTCCCAATTTTGGCTACAAGGATCCTAAGACAGGGACCTATTCTGGTATCGAAACGGACTTGGCCAAGATGGTAGCCGATGAGCTTAAAGTCAAGGTTCGCTATGTGCCTGTTACCGCTCAGACACGTGGCCCCCTTCTGGACAATGAACAGGTCGATATGGATATCGCGACCTTTACCATCACAGACGAACGCAAAAAACTCTACAACTTTACCAGTCCCTACTACACGGACGCATCTGGATTTTTGGTCAATAAATCTGCCAAAATCAAAAAGATTGAGGAGCTAAACGGCAAAACCATCGGAGTCGCCCAAGGTTCCATCACCCAACGCCTGATTACTGAACTGGGTAAAAAGAAAGGTCTGACCTTTAAATTCGTCGAACTTGGTTCCTACCCAGAATTGATTACTTCCCTGCACGCTCATCGTATTGATGCCTTTTCCGTTGACCGCTCGATTCTGTCTGGCTACATCAGCAAACGCACAGTACTACTAGATGATAGTTTCAAGCCATCTGACTACGGTATCGTTACCAAGAAATCAAATACCGAGCTAAACAATTATCTTGATAACTTGGTTACTAAATGGAGCAAAGATGGTAGTTTGCAGAAACTTTATGACCGTTACAAGCTCAAACCATCTAGCCATACCGCAGATTAAGGAGGACACCCTATGACAGATTTATCATCTTGGACAGCCTATTTTCAGGATTTTGGACAATTTTTCAACGGTTTCCTCTTCACTCTTGCCCTAGCGATCGGATCCTTTATCCTAGCTATGGTTTTGGGCATCTTCTTTGGAGCTATGTCAACTAGCAAACGTCCAATTTTGCGAATTTTGGCTCGCATCTTTGTGGAATTTTACCAAAACACTCCCCTCTTGGTGCAGTTTGTTATCGTTTTTTATGGCCTACCTCTTATCAGTGACCATATCATCATGATTCCGATTTATTGGACAGCGGTTCTCTGCGTGGGACTCTATCACGGCGCCTATATCGCTGAGGTTATTCGTTCAGGGATTCAATCTATTCCTAGCGGTCAGATGGAGGCCGCCTTATCGCAAGGTTTTACCTATATCAGTGCCATGCGCTTGATTATCTTGCCTCAGGCCTTCCGTATCATTCTCCCACCTTTGACTAACCAAATCGTTAACCTCATCAAGAACACCTCGACAGTCGCTATCATCTCTGGAGTGGACTTGATGTTTGTGACCAAGTCTTGGTCGGCTCTTAACGGAAACTACATTCCAGCCTTTTTAGGCGCTGCCCTGCTCTACTTTTCTCTTTGCTTTCCTGTTGCCCAGTTTGGTCGCAAGATGGAACAAGCAAACAAAAAAGCCTATTCACTTTAGGAGGTTACTATGGAATCCATTTTAGAAGTTTTGACCCCAGATAACCTAGTCTTTATCTTTAAAGGATTTGGCTTGACCCTCTATATTTCTCTAATTGCCATCGTCCTCTCTACCCTTATCGGTACGGTGCTAGCTGTCATGAGAAATGGGAAAAATCCTGTCTTACGCATTATCTCCAGCATTTACATCGAGTTTGTGCGTAACGTTCCCAACCTCCTCTGGATTTTCACTATCTTTTTAGTTTTCAAAATGAAATCCACACCAGCAGGAATCACTGCCTTTACTCTCTTTACATCAGCAGCCTTGGCTGAGATTATCCGAGGCGGTCTCAATGCTGTGGACAAGGGACAGTACGAAGCAGGAATGTCGCAAGGATTTACTTCTATGCAAATCCTCTACCACATCATTCTTCCGCAAGCAATCCGTAAAATGCTGCCAGCCATCATTTCTCAGTTTGTAACCGTGATTAAGGATACCAGTCTTCTCTACTCTGTTATCGCCCTACAAGAACTCTTTGGAGCCAGCCAAATTCTCATGGGCCGTTATTTCGAACCAGAGCAGGTCTTCAGTCTTTATATCCTGATTGCCCTCATCTACTTCAGCTTTAACCTAGCAATCTCTAGCCTGTCTCATATGCTAGCAAAACGCTGGCAACAAGCCGCAGAATAAACAGCCACTCTCCAGTTCATTGGAGAGTTTTTTGATGAGAACAGAGATTTACACACCTAGATTTGACACCATACTTTTTCTATGATAAAATGTAACAAATTTGTTTACAACAAATCAAAATCTAAATGAAATGGAATTTTCTATGAAATCAATCAAAGGACTACTCTTTATCATAGCTAGTTTTGTCTTGACTATTTTGACTTGGATGAACACTTCTCCCCAATTCATGATTCCAGGACTAGCTTTAACAAGCCTATCTCTGACTTTTATCCTCGCAACTCGTCTCCCACTACTAGAAAGCTGGTTTCACGGTTTGGAGAAGGTCTACACTGTCCACAAATTCACAGCCTTTCTCTCCATCATCCTACTCATCTTTCATAACTTTAATATGGGCGGTTTGTGGGGCTCTCGTTTAGCTGCTCAGTTTGGCAATCTTGCCATCTATATCTTTATCAGTATCATCCTTGTCGCCTATTTAGGAAAATACATCCAATACGAAGCTTGGCGATGGATTCACCGTCTGGTTTACCTAGCCTATATTTTTGGACTCTTTCATGTCTACATGATGATGGGCAATCGCCTCCTCACATTTAATCTTCTAAGTTTTCTTGTTGGTAGCTATGCCCTTTTAGGCTTGCTAGCTGGTTTTTATATCATTTTTCTATATCAAAAGATTGGCTTCCCCTATCTAGGGAAAATTACCAATCTCAAACGATTAAATCACGATACTAGAGAAATTCAAATCCATCTTAGCAGACCTTTCAACTATCAATCAGGCCAATTTGCCTTTCTAAGGATTTTCCAAGAAGGCTTTGAAAGTGCTCCACATCCTTTTTCTATCTCAGGAGGTCACGGTCAAACTCTTTACTTTACTGTTAAAAATTCAGGCGACCATACCAAGAATATCTATGCTAATCTTCAAGTCAGCAGCAAAGTAAGCGTAGACAGAGCTTACGGACACATGATTATAGAAGAAGGAAGAAAAAATCAGATTTGGATTGCTGGAGGCATTGGGATTACCCCCTTCATCTCTTACATCCGTGAACATCCTATTTTAGATAAACAGGTTCACTTCTACTATAGCTTCCGTGGAGAGGAAAATGCAGTCTATCTAGATTTGCTCCGTGACTATGCTCAGAAAAATCCTAATTTTGAACTCCATCTAGTAGACAGTAGGAAAGACGGCTATCTTAATTTTGAACAAAAAGAAGTACCCAAACATGCAAGCGTCTATATGTGTGGTCCTCTTTCTATGATGAAGTCACTTGCCAAACAGATTAAGAAACAAAATCCAAAAACAGAGCTTATTTACGAAGGATTCAAGTTCAAATAACCACTCATACTCTCCTGGAATTTCCCAGGAGTTTTTTCTACGCAATCTCAAAAAACACTGCCAGATTTCTCTAGCAGTGTTTTGAGTTTTATTTATCTTAGTAAACTGTTTTTTCAGTTTCTACATCGAAGAAGTGTGCTTTGTTCAAGTCAAATCCAAGTTCAACTGTTGCACCTGTTTGCAAGTAGTCACGAGCATCAACTTTAGCAACAAATTCGTCTTTACCAACTTGGCAGTAAAGGTGAGATTCTGAACCAAGCAATTCTGATACAGAGATAGTAGCTTTCACAACTGATTCTGGGAATGTTTCAAGGAAAGCAGGTTCTGCATTCACGTCTTCTGGACGAATACCGAAGATCAATTCTTTACCTTCGTAGCCTTTTTCACGAAGAACTTTCAATGCTCCTTCTGGAATTTTCAAACGGAAACCGTCAGAAACAATTTCGCTACCAACTAATTTCACATTGATGAAGTTCATTGCTGGGCTTCCGATGAATCCTGCTACGAATTTATTAACTGGGTTTTTGTAAACTTCTTGAGGAGTACCGATTTGTTCCACACGTCCGATAGTACCTGTACCAGCAGGGTTCTTAGTTGCTGACATGATAACGATACGGTCTGCAAGTGTCATCGCTTCTGTTTGGTCGTGAGTTACGTAGATAGTTGTAGCTCCGATACGACGGTGGATTTTAGCGATTTCAGCACGCATTGATACACGAAGTTTGGCATCCAAGTTTGACAAAGGTTCGTCCATCAAGAATACTTTTGCATCACGGACAATCGCACGACCCATGGCAACACGTTGACGTTGACCACCTGAAAGGTCAGCTGGTTTACGTTCCAAGAATTCTTTCAATCCAAGGATTTCAGCTGCTTCTTGCACACGTTTGTCGATGTCTTCCTTGCTGTATTTACGCAATTTCAAACCGAAAGCCATGTTATCGTATACAGTCATGTGTGGGTAAAGAGCGTAGTTTTGGAATACCATGGCGATGTCACGGTCTTTTGGAGCTACGTCGTTGACAACCACGCCATCGATAGATGCAGTACCTTCTGTGATGTCTTCAAGACCAGCAATCATACGAAGAGTAGTTGATTTACCACATCCTGAAGGACCTACGAAAACGATAAATTCTTTGTCTTTGATGTCCAAGTTGAAGTCTTCAACTGAATAGTGTTCGCTGTTTGGATATTTTTTGTAAATATTTTTAAGATTCAATTCTACCATGAGGTGAACTCCTTTTGTCTTTTGATAGTTTTATTATAGATGAAAACGCTTTACATTTCTATGGCAAGGTGACCAAAAAAACAAAAAAGTTCTGTGCAACTTGCACAAAACTTTATAGAATATCTGGTAAAATCAATTGATAACACAGGGTCAGGTCAGTCAATTCCTTCAACTGAAGCCCTGTCAATTCTTCCCACTTATCAATCTTGTATTGGAGAGAATTGCGGTGCAGATAGAGTTGCTGGGCTGTTTTAGTAAGAACAGCACTATTTTCCCAAAGTGAGAGAATGATTTCCTGAATCTGGTCCTGATCCAAAATCATCTGGTGCAGGCATTCTTTAATGACTCTCAGGTCCACGAGTCTTTCTCCCATACTCCAAAGATAGAGCTGAGAAAAAGTATGAACACCTTGGTGACCCTGACGCCACCAAGTCTTAAACAAATCCCGCTCAGCTTTAATCAAGTCTGATAGGGCTTGATGGCCCGTCTGAGACCAAACCTGGCCTAACATGATAGAGAGACGCATTCCAAAGTCATACTCAACCGCTTCAATCGTATCACTTAAAATAGCTCGTACAGAGGTGTATTTGTCTTGTTGAAGCACGAAAACATAATCCTGAACTCCGACCTGAAGCACCGTCTGACAGTTAGGAAAAAGAGTCCGCATCATGTCTAGCCAAGAGGCTAGATTTTCCTGTTGGAAATAGGAAAGATGGCAATAAACCAGCTGAATCTTTTTAAAAGCTTGTGGTGTCTGTCCCTTCCCCTCAATCAAAAAAGAATACCAAGGATTGAGCGAACGAGCCTGCTCCTGCTGGGTCAAAAGGGCAACCAACTGCTTCTCACGCTCGCTGAGCCCAGCTTCCTCCAGCAAAATCCACTGCTGAGAAGCTAAAGGGAGGATGAGATATCCCTCTTTCTCTACTGGTTGGTCTGAAATCTGAGCTTCAGGAAACCAGTCTTGTAGTTCTTTTGCCATCATGTCCTAGCCCTCCACTTTTTGGATGCACCACGAAATCAAGCTCTCAAGACGTTCTAGATTTTCAGTCATATGGAGATAGCCCATCACTGCTTCAAAACCTGTGGACATACGGTAAGTCACCACATCAGCATTTTTGGCCTTGGTGTGACTATTGGTATTGCGACCACGTTTGTAGATTTCCTCTTCTTTTTCCGTCAGGATTTGTTCCTCCAACATAAGGGAAATCAGGCGAGCCTGAGCTTTGGCTGAGACATACTTAGTCGCCTCTTGGTGGAGTTTATTGGGCTTGGTCATACCTTTGAGGATGAGGTGACGGCGAATATACATAGAATACACCGCGTCCCCCTCAAAAGCTAACGCAATCCCGTTAATGAGATTGACATCAATCACGCGTCCACCTCACTCCATCCTTGGTGTCAAGAAGCTTAATCCCTTGAGCAGCCAATTGGTCACGGATCTGGTCCGCTGTCGCAAAGTCACGATTGGCACGCGCTTCTTGGCGTTTTTGAATCAAGTCTTCAATCTCTGCATCCAAAACTTCCTCAACAAAGACGATTCCAAAGACTTCCAACATATCCGCAAGAGCTTGCTTGACACTTGCATCATAGTTGTCAGAGTTAATCCATTTGGCCATTTCAAAGACTACTGTGATTCCATTTGCCGCGTTAAAATCTTCATCCATAGCTGCTACAAACTTGTCTTTAAAAGCTTGTAATTTTTGAGCATCTACAGTTCCAGTAAATGGTTGCTCGTAAGTGTTTTTCAGATACTTGAGATTGGTCTCTGCATCACGCACTGCCTTTTCTGTAAAGTTGATAGGCTTACGGTAATGTTGTGTCGCAAAGAAGAATCGAAGTACCTGTCCGTCAAGAGTTTTAAGGGCATCGTGTACGGTAATAAAGTTGCCCAAGGACTTGGACATCTTAACATTGTCGATATTGACAAAGCCATTATGCATCCAATAGTTGGCAAAGGTCTTGCCTGTTTTGGCTTCTGACTGGGCAATTTCATTGGTGTGATGCGGAAACTCAAGGTCGGCTCCACCACCGTGGATATCAATGGTATCTCCCAAAATCTCTGTTGACATAACCGAACACTCGATATGCCAGCCCGGACGACCTGGTCCCCAAGGGCTACCCCAAGAAATCTCGCCTGGCTTGGCAGCTTTCCAGAGGGCAAAGTCTACAGGATTTTCCTTACGTGCTGTTTCTTCATCGGTACGACCTGAAGCACCTAGCTCCAAATCTTCCAAGGTTTTATTAGCCAATTTGGCATAGTTGTGAGATTTTTCCACACGGAAGTAAACATCCCCCTGGCTCTCATAGGCAAAACCTTTTTCAATCAACTCTTCCACAAAACGGATGATGTCAATCATAAACTCCACCACACGAGGATGGCGAGTCGCAGGTTTGACACCCAAGGCCGTCACATCCTCACGAAAGGCAGCGATGTACTTGTCCGCAACCTCCTGAGGCGTGATACCTTCTTCCTTGGCACGGTTGATAATCTTATCATCCACATCCGTAAAATTGGAAATATAGGCAACCTCATAACCACGATACTCAAAATATCGACGAACCGTATCAAAAGCCACTGTTGAGCGGGCATTCCCCACGTGGATATAGTTGTACACGGTTGGCCCACAAACATACATCTTGACCTTGCCGTCCTCGATTGGGACAAATTCTCGCAAATCACGAGTCATGGTGTCGTAAATTTTAATCATAAATCATAATCAGGAAAGCTGAAATCCGAGAACTGTTAGTTTCATCACTAAGAGTTCAATTGAATATCAGTCCGAATGTCTCTACACTTCGGAATCCCTTGCTCCTTTCTCATTCAGATAAACCACCTGAGTCTGTTTGACAAAGCCAATTTTTTCATACAAGCGCTTGGCACCTACATTGCTATCTTCCACTGCAATCTGAAATTCCTTATCATTTTGCTCAATTAGTTGGTTGACAAGGTATTTTGCTAAGTAACTTCCATAGCCTTTCCCACGTTCAGGTTCCGATATTGCTAAACCGTAGAAGTAATTCGTATTACTCGATAAATCTACCGTGCAAGTTCCAATAACCTGACCGTCTTTTAACAAAATATACAAGCGACTTTCTGGATCCTTCAGAGCTTCAGCGACATATCTATCCACAACTTCTCTCGATTCATGTTCCTCTGAGAATGCCTGAAATTTTAACTGACTAATTTGATCCTGATACGAACTATCTGCTAACAAAACTTCAAGATTGGAAAGCTTTTCTAACGGATAAGGTCTTCTATCCTTACCTAACCAGGTTTCTGTATCCTCGTCCTCGACCAATCCCCAGTTGCTGACAAAATCAGGATAACGGTCTAGAAAAACACGCTCTGTCTGAAAAGTAACTGAACGAATAGGAAAAGAAGCCGCTTCTTTCTCAAAACTAGTAAACAATGCACACGCAATCCCCTGACGTCGATGATCTGGATGAACCAGTATCGTCACTTCTACATCTTGATCATCTGCATAGACAGTTAAGAGACCAACAAGTTCGCCTTTTTCATAATAAAGGAAAAAGGCGGGCATGTTTGGGTCAAAATTAAGCATGTTAGAGAGATAGGGATCACGATAGGTACCGTCATAGTTTTGGCAACAGTTAATTAGTTTTTTCGCCTCAGATAGCTCCTCTTGGCTTAACTTGTTTCTTGCTTGAATCATATAGGTATCCTCTACAACCCAGACGATCTGTGACTTATATCTTTAGCCTGCTCGAGTTTATTGACGTAGTACTCTCGTTTTTCTTCGACTTCGTGAATGACCGGCTCATCCTTCTTACCATGTACACGTACAATCTTGGCAGGAATACCGACCACCGTCACATCACTAGGCACGTCTGCCACAACAACTGCTGCAGCACCGACCTTAGCATTTTCACCGATTTCCACTGGTCCGATAACTTGGGCATGGGCTGATATGAGAGCTCCCTTACGTACAGTCGGATGGCGTTTACCACAGTCTTTCCCTGTTCCCCCAAGAGTCACCCCGTGATAAAGAAGAACACCTTTTTCAACAATCGCTGTTTCCCCAATCACCAGACCCGAACCATGGTCGATAAAGACACCTGAATCAATCTGGGCACCTGGATGAATCTCAATCTGAGTCCAAAAGCGCCAGAACTGACTGTGCATACGAGCCAGGAGTTTGAAGCCATGGTTCCAGAGAAAATGTGAAAGACGGTGGGCCGCCAAGGCCTTGACACCTGGATAAGTCAGCAAAACCTCCAAAGTGGTGCGGGCCGCTGGATCATTTTCTTTTACGATATCAATGGTTTCGCGCCACCATCCCATACATTTCTCCTTTTCTTATTCTGAATCTTTTGGTGTTTCTGTAAATTCTTTCTTAGGTTTGTGGTCCTTGTGATGACGTGGGCGGTGAGGACGCTCTGATTTTTCACCTTTTTCATCACGTTCAGGTTTTGGAGGACGAGGAAGAAGGGCTTTCATAGAAGCATCCACACGTCCTTTTTCATCAATCTTGATAACCTTAACATCAACTTCATCCCCGATTGCTACCAAGTCTTCGACATTATTGGTACGCGTCCAAGCCATCTCAGAGATATGAACAAGGGCATCTGTCTTATCAAAGAGGTTGACAAAGGCACCAAATTTCTCGATACGAACGACTTTAGCACGGTAAACTTCGTCCACCTTAGCTTCACGGACCAAACCAGCAATAATCTCTTTAGCACGATTAATGGCATCTTGATCGCTAGAGTAGATAGATACATTTCCTTCTTCGTCGATATCAATCTTAACGCCTGTTTCAGCGATAATCTTGTCGATTGTTTCTCCACCCTTACCGATGACAATCTTAATCTTGTCCACATCAATCTTGATGGTATCAATTTTCGGAGCAGTTGGAGCCAATTCTGGACGAACTTCTGGAATGGTTGCTTCAATCACATCAAGGATTTCAAAACGCGCTTTCTTAGCTTGGGCAAGAGCTTCTGTCAAGATTTCTGCAGTAATCCCTTGAATCTTGATATCCATTTGAAGGGCTGTAATCCCGTCACGAGTACCTGCAACCTTGAAGTCCATGTCTCCAAAGTGGTCTTCCAAACCTTGGATATCTGTCAATACGGTGTAGTTATTTCCATCTGAGATAAGACCCATGGCAATACCAGCTACTGGCGCCTTGATTGGCACACCACCAGCCATAAGGGCAAGCGTTCCCGCACAGATAGATGCTTGAGATGAGGAACCGTTTGATTCCAAGACCTCAGCTACCAAGCGGATAGCGTATGGAAATTCTTCCAAACTTGGCAAGACTTGAGCAAGGGCACGCTCACCGAGGGCACCGTGACCAATTTCACGACGACCTGGCGCACCATAACGACCAGTTTCCCCTACAGAGTATTGAGGGAAGTTATAGTGGTGCATAAAGCGTTTCTTGTACTCTGGATCCAATCCATCGATGATTTGAGTTTCACCCATTGGAGCCAAGGTCAAGACAGAAAGGGCCTGAGTTTGACCACGAGTGAAGAGACCTGAACCGTGTACACGAGGAAGGAAGTCAACAACCGCATCCAAAGGACGGATTTCATCAACCTTACGACCATCAGGACGTACCTTATCTTCTGTGATCAAACGGCGCACTTCAGCGTGTTCCATTTGTTCCAAGATTTCAGCCACATCACGCATGATACGGTCAAATTCTTCGTGGTCCGCATATTTTTCTTCATAAACAGCAGTCACTTGGTCTTTAACTGCTTGAGTAGCAGCTTCACGAGCCAATTTTTCTTCTACTTGGACCGCTTTTTGGAGGTCGCTGTTGTAGACTGCGATAATTTCAGCTTGCAAGTCAGCATCTACATGAAGCAATTCCACTTCTGCTTTTTCTTTACCAACAGCTACAACGATTTCTTCTTGGAAAGCAATCAATTCTTTAACTGCTTCGTGCCCTTTGAGAAGGGCTTCCAACATGATTTCTTCTGACAATTCTTTGGCACCAGACTCTACCATGTTGATGGCGTGTTTGGTACCAGCTACTGTCAATTCAAGGAGAGATTGCTCTGCTTGTTCTTGCGTAGGGTTGATGATGATTTGACCATCCACATAACCCACTTGGACACCAGCGATTGGACCGTCAAATGGAATATCTGAAATAGACAATGCCAAGGATGAACCAAACATAGCTGCCATTGGAGCAGATGCATTTTCATCGTAAGAAAGAACCGTATTGATAACTTGGACTTCATTACGGAAACCTTCCGCAAACATAGGACGGATTGGACGGTCAATCAAACGCGCTGTCAAAGTCGCATCCGTTGAAGGACGTCCTTCACGTTTCATAAAGCCACCAGGAAACTTCCCAGCCGCATACATTTTTTCTTCGTAGTTGACTTGGAGAGGGAAGAAATCCCCAGTTGCCATTTTCTTAGACATAACGGCAGCAGTCAAGACAGTTGACTCACCGTAACGCACGACAACAGAGCCATTTGCTTGCTTAGCAACCTGACCAGTCTCTACAATTAACTCACGACCCGCAAAAGTCGTTTGAAACACTTGTTTTGTCATTTTAATCCCCTTTGGATTGATGAAATTATACGCCTTGCCTACAAAGATCAAGATACTAAGCCGTTAAGCAACTCAAAGGAAAATAGGAAATCTAACGACGGAGCGACCGCTCCTAGGGAGATTTATCTTTTTCCACAGAGTTGTAGGCAATTAAATGCTTTACTAACTCTCTCGTCAAATAATATCGATTTGACTCGCTCGTGTCGGTAAACCTTACAGTTAGAATGCATTCTATTATTTAATACCCTCATCTTTGTATCAAGTACGTACAGAGTCTATTTTATCATATTTTTCTTAAAAAGTGCGGTCTTTACCATTAAAAAGGAACCATTCCCCTCACCTGAGAAGAATGGTTTGCTTTTTATTATCCTAGAGACTGATGATTAAACAAGGCATGGGTTGCTTGGTGGATGTATTTTGCTGTTTCTGCATTATTCATAGTGTAGAGATGCACACCTGCAACATCCTGAGTTACCAAGTCCACGATTTGGTCCACTGCATAGGCAAGTCCTGCTGCTCTGAGCGACTCAGGGTCATGCTCATACTTGTCTAAGATAGCTTTAAATTTGCGTGGAAGGTGGATATTCTCACAAGTCTTCAAGAGGCGGAGAGCTTGATTTCGATTCAGAATTGGCATAATCCCTGCATGAATGGGAACATCAATCCCAGCCAAGATACACTTGTCTTGGAAATCATAGAAGCGCTCATTGTCAAAGAAAAGCTGAGTTACAAGGCTCGAACAACCTGCATCCACTTTCTTCTTAAGATTTTGAATATCTGAAATCTGATTTGGTGAATCTGGATGACCTTCTGGATAGCAAGCGCCAACAATATCAAAGTGAGGGGCTTGTTCCTTGATGAACTCAATCAAGTCCGTTGCATAGCGGAAATCCTTTTGTGGCTCCACATCAGGAATAATATCCCCACGAAGAGCCAAGATTTTCTGCACCCCAACCTTGTCCAAGTCTGCAATAGTTTCAGCAACCTTATCCTTGGTCAGATAGATAGCTGGCAAGTGAGCAATAGTCGGAATCGCCAAATCATTTTGGATAAAGTCAGCCAAACGAACCGTCGTTTCCTTGATATTAAATTTATTATTGCTGGCAGTTACACTGATAAAGTGCGGCGCCAGCTCCTGCATATCTTGAAGAGCAGAAATAATGTTATCATTACCCACAGCTGGGTTTGGAGGGAACACTTCAAATGAGAGTGACGGTGTTTGGCGTGACATATGTAATAACCTTTTCTAGTTGATTTCTTTTTGAACAACCATTGTATGGAGAGAAATCTAATCTTATAATTTCTCACGCGCAGCTTTAGCTGCTTCAACAAGGCGGATCAAGCTTTCTTTTGTTTCTGGAATACCACGTGTTTTCAAACCACAGTCAGGGTTGATCCAAACTTTCTTGCTTGGCACTTTAGCAAGGATGGCTTCGATTGTGTGGTCGATTTCGCCTTCATTTGGCACACGAGGTGAGTGGATATCGTAAACCCCAGGTCCCACTTCTGTTTGGAAGTTTTTCGCTTTGAGTTCGTCCAAGATTTCAAGGTTTGAACGGCTAGCTTCAAAGGAAATAACATCCGCATCCATGTTGTCGATAGCTGGGATGATATCTGTAAATTCTGAGTAACACATGTGAGTGTGGATTTGTGTATCTGGCGCTACTGTTGAGTGTACCAAGCGGAAGGCAGGAATTGCCCAGTCAAGGTAGTCTTCATACCAGTCGCTACGACGGAGTGGCAATTTCTCACGAAGAGCAGCCTCGTCGATTTGGATGATTTTCACACCAGCAGCTTCAAGGTCAAGCACTTCATCCTTGATAGCAAGGGCGATTTGAAGAGTAGAATCCTTGATAGAGATGTCTTCACGTGGGAATGACCAGTTAAGAATTGTAACAGGTCCAGTCAACATACCCTTAACAGGTTTGTTTGTACGGCTTTGTGCATAGCTAGACCATTTAACAGTGATAGGGTTAAGACGAGTGACATCACCCCAGATGATTGGTGGTTTCACCCCACGCATACCGTATGATTGTACCCAACCATTTTTAGAGAAGAGGTAACCTGACAAGTTTTGACCGAAGTACTCAACCATGTCATTACGCTCGAATTCACCGTGAACAAGGACATCAAAGTCGATATCTTCTTGCCATTTGATCCATTCATCGATCGTTTCAGCAAGGAAAGCATCGTACTCTTCTTGAGACAATTCACCTTTACGGTAAGCCAAACGTTTAGCACGAACTTCCTTAGTTTGAGGGAATGAACCGATAGTTGTTGTTGGAAGAGCTGGAAGTTTGAAAGCTTCTTCTTGGATAGCTTCACGTTCAGCAAATGCTGGCAAACGAGTGTAGTCTGCGTCTGTCAAGCCAGCGATACGCGCACGAAGTTCAGCATTTTCACCAACACGCTCAGTCGCAAAGAGTTCTTTGTTGGCTGCAAGTGCTTCTTCACCTTGACCATTGCGGATAGCATCCAAATCACGAATCTCATCTAATTTTTCAACTGCAAAGGCAAAGTGGTTCAAGATTGCTGGTTCAAATTCTTCATTAGCAGTTGTAAATGGCACATGAAGAAGTGAGCATGAACTTGTCAAGACAATGTTTTCAGCTGGAATTTGTTCAAGAACAGCCAAACTCTTTTCGTAATTGTTACGCCAGATGTTTTTACCATTGACAATACCTGCATAAAGAGTCTTATCAGCTGGGAAACCACCTTTAACGAGTTCAAGAGTTTTCTTACCTTCAACGAAGTCAAGACCGATAGCATCTACTGGCAAGTTCACAAGGTCAGCGTAAACGTCACGAACGTCACCGAAGTAAGTTTGAAGCAAGACTTCAAGACCTTTTTTGTCAGCCAAAAGTTTGTTGTAAAGGTTCAAGAAGAGAGCTTTTTCTTCAGCTGTCAAGTCTTTGACAAGAGCCGCTTCATCCAATTGGATGCGAGTCGCACCAAGTTCTGCCAATTTAGCAAAAACTTCTTGGTAAGCAGCCACTAAGCTGTCTACGAAGTCTTCTGCTTTCACGCCTTCTTCAAAGTCTGACAATT
>CAURMD010000030.1:0-13662 GCA_963525985.1 uncultured Streptococcus sp.
CTGTTCTGATTATCCTCTTGATCAACATCTTTACCAAAGGATTTATCAAGTCTATTTCCATTTTGATTGGTTTGGTAGTTGGAACTGCTATTGCTGCCTCTATGGGCTTGGTTGATTTCTCACCTGTCGCTGCAGCTCCTATCGTACATATTCCTACACCTCTCTACTTTGGAACACCAACCTTTGAAATCTCATCGATTGTCATGATGTGTATTATCGCAACCGTTTCTATGGTTGAGTCGACTGGTGTTTACCTAGCTCTTTCAGATATCACTAATGATCCAATCAATAGCACACGTCTTCGTAACGGTTATCGTGCAGAAGGTTTAGCCGTTCTTCTCGGTGGTATCTTCAATACCTTCCCCTACACAGGATTCTCACAAAACGTCGGCTTAGTTAAACTATCAGGTATCAAGACTCGTCTGCCAATCTACTACGCAGCTGGTTTCCTGATTCTCCTTGGACTTCTTCCTAAGTTTGGTGCCCTTGCCCAAATCATTCCAAGTCCTGTCCTCGGTGGTGCCATGCTGGTGATGTTTGGTTTTGTATCGATTCAAGGGATGCAAATCCTCGCCCGTGTTGACTTTGCTAACAATGAACACAACTTCCTTATCGCAGCTGTATCAATCGCTGCAGGTGTCGGACTAAACAACAGTAATCTCTTTGTCAGCATGCCGACAGCCTTCCAAATGTTCTTCTCAAACGGAATCGTCGTAGCCAGCCTACTCGCCATTGTCCTCAATGCCGTATTAAATCATAAAAAGAAATAGGAAAAAGAGGTTCGCACCTCTTTTTTGTTTCTCTATATCCTCACCTGTCTATCTTCTGACCGCTGGCCTGTGACAAACATGGTAAAGGTTGCTTTGCAGACATTTCTGCCCTCTTGATTGGTGATATCCACATCCACTACACAAGTTGTGCGACCTTGATGGACACATTCTCCTTTTATTGTCAATACATCTTCGAGTTTCCCTGCTTTAAGGTAGTTGATAGAAGACTGGAGCGTCACTCCATCAAGCCCCAGAGATATGACCACCAAACCACTAATCTGGTCGCAAAGGGTAAAGAGATAGCCACCATGGGCATAGCCATAGTAGTTGAGCGACGAGTCCACTACTTTTGTCGTTACTACAACGTGACCATCTCTCATTTGTTCAATTTCGTAATTTTCAAAGGCAGATATAGCGTCAAAATGAAAATCTTTCATCGTTTCCTCCTGATATTTCAAACGACACTATGATACTACTTTTTATAGGACTGTGCAAGGAGAAAGCTCCTAGTCTGGCAAAATTCCTACCTGCTCCACAAAGCGCATAAAGGCTGTCTGCCCTTGTTCCGTCTGCTTGTAGACTCCTGCATCCTCAAGTACACGCGCAAAGATAGCACCAACAGAGTCCTTGACGATTTCAAGGGCTTTTTCTTTATCCGTTATATCTGGATGTTGGACTTTAAGTTGGTCTGCCCATTCCTGATGATAATCGGCAACTGTATCACCTTCTCCTACAAGATAGCTAGCGACTTGCTCCACTTCTTCTTTCAGACGTGGTGGCAAGATTGCCAAGCCCATGACCTCAATCAAGCCGATATTTTCCTTCTTGATATGTTGGACATCCTTGTGAGGATGATAGATGCCATCAGGATGTTCTGCAGAAGTCTGATTGTCCCGCAATACCAAGTCCAACTCAAACTGTCCATCGCGTTTGCGGGCAATGGGTGTAATGGTGTGATGCGGTGTCCCGTCTGTCTCTGCCAAAATCTGCACACTAGGATCTGAATACTGACGCCATTCCTGCAAAATCTTGTCAGCCAAGTTGATCAAATCCTCTTTGGAATCCGAAGTCAAACGCAACACTGACATGGGCCACTTGACAATCCCAGCCTTGACCTGCTCAAAACCTGCAAATCGAAAGGTCTTTTGCAAGGGAGCCAATTCCATAGGAAATACGTGACGGCCTCCCTGATAATGATCATGAGTTAGAATAGAGCCCCCCACAATCGGCAAATCGGCATTAGATCCAGCAAAATATCCTGGAAACTGCTCTACGATAGCCAGCAGGCGTTCAAAGCTCTGACGACTAATGGCCATGGGACGATGCTGGCCGTCTAAGAAAATACAGTGCTCATTAAAGTAGGCATAAGGTGAATACTGGAAACCCCACTCCTGAGCAGCCATTTCAAAACGGATAATCCGGTGGTTGCTGCGAGCTGGGTGGTTGACCCGACCATGGTAGCCTTCATTTTCAATACAGAGCTGACACTGAGGATAATTACTAGCTTGCACCAACTTGGCTGCCGCAATCTCTTTGGGATCCTTTTCAGGCTTAGAGAGATTGATGGTAATTTCAAGTTCTCCATAATCAGACGGAACACGATAAGCGATATTTTTAGCAATAGCCTTGAGTTTGATGTAGTCATTCTTCTGACTGAGTTGGTAAAAATCCTCTATCGCTTGCTCAGGAGATTGGCCATAGGTTTTCCAGAAATCACGATTGACCTGACTAGGACAAGGGGTCACCAAGTCCATCAGTTCAGCACCAAGGATTTCACGTGCAGTCTGACTATCCTCAATCGTCTCTAATCGAACGGCTTCCTCAACCAGCTGGTCCTTGAGGTCAATCAATTTATCCAGATTGGTCTCAACTTCCAAAACACCGTCTCCCACTCGTGCCAAGACACGATTGGTCAGGTAGATTCGATCCATTTCCTCAAATGAACTTTCAGAAATGACATGTGTTACAAATTTATCTACTAAGGTCACTATAGAGCCTCCTTTTGACTAGTCAAGGACGCGAGTGCCACCTGCAACTTCAGCGATATAGAAGCTTGGAGCGTATCCAACTACTTCCTCATAGTGTTTGCCTACAGCTTCCTTAAAGACCTCAACAGTATCTTTTTGAACCAAGGCAATGGCACAGCCACCAAAACCAGCCCCTGTCATACGAGCACCGAGAACTCCTTCTTGTGCCCAAGCTGTGTGAACAAGGGTATCTAATTCCAAACCAGTTACTTCATAATCATGCTCCAGAGAAACGTGTGACGCATTCATCAAACGACCAAATGTTTCCAAATCACCTGCTTGAAGGGCTGCTTGAGCTTTAAGGGTACGTTGGTTTTCAAACACAGCATGGCGAGCACGTTTCAAACGATTTTCATCTTTGATTAGGTAGCTATATTGGTCAAAGGCCCATTCATCCAATTCACCCAAGGTCTGAATATCTAAGGTTGCTTGCAATTCTTCCACTGCTTTTTCACATTCAGCACGGCGTTCATTGTACTTAGAGTCCGCCAGTTCACGGCGTTTGTTGGTGTTCATGATAACAACGACATTGTCCTTCAAATCAAGTGGCACCAAATCGTATTCTAAAGTATTAGTATCTAGGTAAATTGCACGTTGGTCCGCTCCCATACCGATAGCAAACTGGTCCATGATACCAGAGTTGACTCCGATAAAGTTGTTTTCTGTTTGTTTACCGATTTTAACCAAATCCAAACGGTCTAGTTTTAAATCAAATAGATACTCTGCCACGACTCCTGTCAAGAGTTCCAAGGATGCAGAAGAAGACAAGCCAGCACCATTTGGGATATTCCCATAAACATAAAAATCAAAACCTTTATCAATCACATGCCCAGCTTCTTGCAAGAAATGAAGAACCCCTTTTGGATAGTTGGTCCAGTTGTGCTCTTTTTCAAACTTGAGATCAGCAAGAGGAACTTCGATGATGCCTTTGTCCTCAAAGTTAGCTGAGTAGAAACGTAAAATTTGGTCGTCACGCTTGCGAGCTGCACCATAAGCTCCCAAGGAAATGGCTGCTGGAAATACATGTCCACCATTATAGTCTGTGTGCTCACCAATCAAGTTGATACGACCTGGTGAAAAGAAAGTTTGGTCCGCTTCTTGACCAAAAACAGCAAGAAAGTCTTTACGAAGTGCTTCAGTAGTAAGATGTTGTGTCATATGATTTCTCCTTTGACTGTCCGTTAAGTTACCTTAACGTGTAATCGTTTTCTTCTATTGTATCCAAGGGATTTCCCAAGGTCAATCCTTTTTACTAAACTTTTACTAAACTATCAGTAAAATACAGAAAAATATGATATACTAATCTAATCAAGGAGGATTTATGGCTACCTTAAAAGACATTGCACAGCTAGCCTCTGTCTCTATCGCGACCGTATCCCGTGTCCTCAACCGCGACCAGAGCCTATCTGTTACAGAAGAAACCAGACACCGTATTTTAACCGTTGCTGAAGAGCTGGGCTACACCAAACACCTCAAGACAGGCGAGTCCCACAAGCCCAAGCAAAAGATTGCCATTATCCAATGGGTCAGCGAACAAGGGGAGCTGGACGACCTCTACTACTACCAGATTCGCCTAGGCATAGAAAAAAGAGCCCAAGAGTTGGACTATGATATCTTGCGCTATTTTAATGACCATCCTTTTACCCTGAGCGAGGAAGTGATTGGGATTCTCTGCATCGGAAAATTTAGCCGAGCTCAGATTTCTGCCTTTGAAGAATACCAAAAGCCTCTTGTCTTTCTAGACAGTGATACTCTTTCACTGGGACATACCTGCATTATCACGGACTTTTACACTGCCATGAAACAGGTTGTCGATTATTTCCTCAGTCAAGGGATGGACCGTATCGGGATTCTAACAGGCCTTGAAGAAACAACCGACCAAGAAGAAATCATTGAGGATAAGCGGCTGGAAAATTTTAAGAACTACAGTCAAACAAAAGGAATCTATCATGATGAACTGGTCTTTCAAGGAAGCTTTACTGCCCAGTCTGGCTATGACTTAATGAAAGAGGCCATTCAGAACTTGGGAAACCAACTCCCGCCAGCATTTTTCGCAGCCAGCGATAGTTTAGCTATCGGTGCCCTCCGTGCCCTCCAAGAAGCTGGAATCAGCCTGCCAGACCGCGTCAGCCTCATTTCCTTTAACGACACTAGTCTGACCAAACAGGTCTATCCTCCCCTCTCTAGCATCACCGTCTATACCGAGGAAATGGGCCGAGCAGGTATGGATATTCTTAATAAGGAAGTACTCCACGGTCGGAAAATCCCTAGCCTAACCATGCTGGGAACCAGACTGACATTGAGAGAGAGTACAAAGAATGATTAGGATTACAAAACGACCTCTAGCAAGGCTGTTTCTCTAATAATCTCTATGATTCCGCTCCAACTCACACCTTTCGCTTATGTGCTTGGTGACTTTCTAGGTCTGCATCAACTTCAATGGTAATATTTTGAAAGCCACAATCTTTGAGGAAAATTCGAATAGATTCTTTACAAGTTTCCATATGCTCCATCTCTTTTAAACAAACATGGACAATGGCATTTTTTTCCAAACCATCCATAGTCCAGAGATTAAGCTGATTGATACTAGCGACATGGTCCAATTCTGCTAAATCCGTCTTGATCTTCTGGATATCTACTCCTTCTGGCACTGCATCGAGGAATATCTTGAGCGTTCTCCAAAAACGTGGAAGGGCTTTTGACAGAATAAAGAAGGAAATAACAAGAGACAAGAGCGGATCCAAGATATACCAATCGGTAAATCGAAGAACAATGGCCATCAGGATGACAGTCACCCAACCCAAGGTATCTTCCAGAAAGTGCAGGCTGAGAATGGATTCGTTCTTGGTTTGTCCTTTGCGAATGACGAGACTCGCTAGCACATTGATAGTAATCGCAATAATTCCTAACCAGAGAATCCCCTCATCATTGACCGGTTGTGGATGAAAGATTTTCGCTATATTTTCCAAAATGACCAAAACGGACCCTGTCATAAGAATCACAGCCGTTACCATGGCCCCTAAAAGGCTAAAACGCTTGTAGCCCAAGGTATAGTGGCTGTCTTCTTCACGATTAGAGATTGTTTCTAAAAAGGCCGATATGCCAATGGCTATAGCATCTCCCAAGTCATGGACAGAATCAGCAAGAACAGCACTCGAACCAAAGATTCCTCCTGCGATAAACTCAACAATGGCATAGCTTAAATTTAAGAAAAAAGCTACCCAAACAGTATATTTTGCCTTCATCTTTCTCATTCCTTTGTTATAATAAATTTATGAACACCTTGTTCATTATCATTATCCACTAAAATTCAAAGAAAGGATAGAAGCAAAACGTCAGCTTTATTCAGTTCTGAACAATTTGCCTCAAGTGTCCATATGACTAACATTGACCGCCGTATCAGCAAAACCAAAAAAGCCATCTATCAAGCTTTTCTACAACTTTTGAACGATAAGGGGTACGAAGCCACTACAGTTCAGGATATCATTGATCTCGCAGATGTAGGACGTTCCACCTTTTACTGTCACTATGAGAGTAAGGAACTACTTCTGGACGAGCTTTGCCGCCATCTCTTCCATCACCTCTTTGAAAGAAAGCAATCCGTTTCTACCGTGGACTATCTCGCCCACCTCTTTCTGCATTTTCAGAAAAACCAAGACCATATCACCAGTCTGCTATTTTCCAAAAATGACTACTTCCTCCGTCAACTCCATAAAGAGCTAGAACACCATGTCTATTCCGTGATGGCTGATGATTTAAAAGAATCTCACCCGAGTCTGCCTACTCCTTACCTCCAACACTTAATCGTATCCAACTTTATCGAGACATTGACCTGGTGGCTCAAAAAAGGGCAAGATTTCACAGAACAGGAAGTTGTCCAATTTTATCTAGACCTTCTCATTCCTAAAAATTGAATACAGATTAAAGCTCGGTTGCCTTATTTCTAGGCTACTGAGTTTCTTATCTTTTCAATAATCAAAAAGCCCAGACGACATTGTCTGAGCGTTCTTCTATATAATCGTTTAACCAAGTTGAGTTTAGCTTTTCAAGCTATTTCTTCAACAAACCTTGTTCTTGTAGAAACTCCTTGGCTACTTGTTCTGCTGACTTGCCTTCAACACCGACTTGGTAGTTGAGCTGGCTCATCTGGCTTTCAGTAATTTTACCAGCCAATTTATTGAGAACTGTTTCCAACTCTGGATGTTTCTTGAGAAGAGCTTCTTTCATCAGTGGAGCCCCTTGGTAAGGTGGGAAGAGTTGCTTGTCATCTTCCAAGACCTGCAAATCATAACGCGCCAATTCCGCATCAGTCGAATAGGCGTCCGTAATTTGAATATCACCTGACTGAATTGCCTGATAGCGAAGGGCTGGCTCCATGGTCGCTACATTGAGATTGAGACCATACATTGATTGCAAGCCCTTATTGCCATCTTCACGGTCATTAAACTCGAGAGTAAATCCAGCCTTCAACTGCCCTTCCACTTTTTTCAAGTCCGAAATGGTCTTCAAGCCATATTCTTGAGCAATCTTTTTCGGAACAGCTACAGCATAGGTATTTTGATAAGACATGGGTTTGAGATAGGCTAGATGATCCTGTTTGGCAATGCCATCACGCGCCACCTGATAAACCTGCTCTGGCTCATGACTCACTTTAGGTGATGGCTGAAGTAAACTTTCAGTCACCGTACCAGTAAATTCAGGATAGATGTCAATATCGCCTTTTTTCAGAGCTTCATAAAGAAAGCTTGTTTTCCCAAAATTTGGTTTAACAGTCGCAGTCATACTGGTATTTTCTTCAATGAGCAACTTATACATATTGGCCAAAATTTCTGGTTCTGGACCCAATTTCCCAGCAATAACCAAGTTTTCTTTCTCTTTTTGAGCTAAGAGGGCTGGACTATAAGACAGACCGAGCAATATGGTCACCAAGGCAAAACCAGAAAAAATCGTCCGCAATTTTGCTTTTTCCATCACTTTTAGTAAGAAGTTAAAGGCAATAGCAAGCACTGCAGAAGAAAGTGCCCCAATCAAAATCAGACTGGCATTATTACGGTCAATTCCCAAAAGGATAAAGGAACCCAGTCCCCCTGCACCAATCAAGGCCGCCAAGGTTGCCGTACCGATAATCAAGACCGCTGCCGTCCGAATCCCAGACATGATAACAGGCATAGCAAGTGGAATTTCAATCTTCTTGAGACGCTCCCACCTAGTCATCCCAAAGGCAATCCCAGCCTCTTGTAGACTTGGATCAATTCCCTTGAGTCCAGTGATGGTATTTTGTAAAATCGGAAAGATCGCATAAATCACTAGAGCTGTCAAAGCCGGCAAGGTTCCAATTCCCATCAAGGGGATAAAGAGCCCCAACAAGGCCAGAGACGGGATGGTCTGGAAAATCCCTGCAATCTGTAAGACCCAATCCGCTAACTTCTCATGATATCGAAGATAAACAGCCAAAGGAATCGCTATAAAGATGGCCAGCAACAAGGTCAAAAGTGACAACTGCAAATGTTGAGATAGAGCTGTCAACCAATCACTAAAACGATCCTGAAAAGTTGCAATTAAATTAGTCATGAACACTACCTCCAAACAAGTCTGCTACAAAATCTGTTGCAGGAGCTTTTAAAATGGTCTCGGGATTCGCCACCTGACGAATCTCTCCATCCTGCAAGACAGCAATACGGTCCGCCAATTTCAAAGCTTCATCCGTATCATGGGTTACAAAAATCGTTGTCATCCCAAATTCTTTATGCAATTCTTTCGTCAGAATCTGCAACTGTTTTCTCGAAATAGCATCCAAGGCTGAAAAAGGCTCATCCATGAGGAGAATCTTAGGCTGACCAATCATGGCACGAACAATTCCGACCCGTTGCTGTTCTCCACCAGATAATTCACTAGGTAAACGATGCCCATACTCGGCTACTGGTAAACCAACCTTGGCCAAAAGCTCTTCTGTTTTCTGAGCAATTTCTTCCTTAGTCCAGCCCTTCATCTCAGGAATCAGGACAATATTTTCCGCGACCGTTAGATTAGGAAATAGAGCAATGGCCTGTAAAACATAACCAGTAGACAGACGAAGTTCACGCTCATCATAGTCTTTTATGCGCTTGCCATCCATATAAATATTTCCATCAGTTGGTTCCAAAAGACGGTTGACCATCTTAATCATGGTTGTCTTACCTGAGCCAGAAGGCCCAACTAAAACCATAAACTCCCCATTCTCAATCCGTAAATTAACATCTCTCAAGACATCTTTTTCTGTGTAGCGCAAGGCTACATTTTTGTATTCAATCATTCTGTATCCTCAATTTAAAACTTCCCTCGATTGATCAAGTCTTCTACCTTAGGCATGACTTCCTTATTGTCCCAATGCTCCACAATTTTCCCGTTCTCTAAACGGAAGATATCGTACTGGGCATAGGCAACTCCGTCAATCTGAATCTGACCATAGCTAGCCACATAGTTTCCTTATCCTAAGAGTTGGAAAACAAAGTCAAAAGTGGCCTTTACTTATAAATAGCTAATTTGATCTATTTTAATCCTCCTTTGCCTTCTCTTTCAGATTCGCCAAAATTCTTTCTTGAAAGGCTTCAAACTGACGAATTTCTTCCTCTGAAAAACCTTTGTAAAAAACCGTATCCAATTTCTGACTGACACGATGTCCCACTTCTTTCTGGGACTTGCCCAACTCCGTTAAAACTAAATACTTCTTACGCTTGTCTTTTCCACATGGACTAACAGTTACAAGATTTTGTTCCTCTAGCTTTTTTATCATAGTCGTCAGCGTATTATTCGCAAGCCCAGTTGCCAGAGCAATATCTGTCGCAGTTGCGCAGCCAGTTTCACTATTCCATAAAACCGCTAAAATCTTGCCCTGTTCACCCCTATAAAGAGCCTCAGGATCTTGACTCAGTAACTTTTGAAAAATCCGCCCGTTTAACAAACGAATATGATGTGCTAGCAAATGACAATATTTCATGACACCTCCAATTTATTTCCATATCGAAATGAATAGAATAATTGTAACACTTGTTCTTTCAACTGTCAACTATTTCGATATAGAAATAATTTTTCCAAGTAAAAAATCTCCCACCCAAGGTAGAAGATTCTAATCTTATAAACTTAATCCGTCATGTCCGATACCAACGTTCGATGCTCCAACGGAATACTGCACATAACTAGCAAGAAAATGAAACCTGACTGAATCCAGAAGAGGGCCAAGTCAAAGATTCCGTGTACAGCAACCACTGTAAGGAAAGATAGATAAAGACCGATAATCGGACGTTTCCCCGACTCCTGACTCATATCCATCATCAAGCGAACAGGAGCCACAGAAGACAAAACTAATAAAATAGTCCCCACAATTCCGTAACTCAGAATCGTATCAATATAAAGACTGTGAGCATGTTCATGATAAGGAGCATTTATCCGAGGATACGAGTGCATGTAGGTCAATGGCCCTTCACCCCAAAAAGGATTTTGCTTAAACAAGGCCATCCCAGCATCCCAGATAGAAATGCGTTCTTCCATAGAAGAGTCTAAAGTCCCCATCCGAACTCCCAAATCACTAGAAAAGAGGAAGCTCAAGCCAATCGCAAAGACCCCAATACTTAGCCAAAAGGCCTTCCAGTTTTTAATGGTCGTAAAGAGATAGATAATGGCTCCAGCGATAATAGCAGGAAAGGCAGTTCGATTTTGCGTAAAGTTCAAACCAAAGAGATTCACAAAGCCTGCAAACACACAGAATACTTTCAACCAATTCAACTTGGTCGTTGTAAACAGATAGAAGGCAATCATGATACAGAAACAACAAATAATTCCATAATAATTAGGATTAAAGAAGGTCACTTCTGCACGATTCTGATGCCACACCTGCATATTGGGTGAAAGAAAAGCATAGTTGAATTTCTTCACAATTTGGAAATGTTCTAAACTCGCAAAAGCAGCTGACAAGACGCTACCAAACAAGACGAGCTGCAAAATCAATCGAAAGAATTTATGTGATAAAATCGACTGATAGTGCAAAAAGAAAACAGTAAATAGAAAAATTCCTACTGAAGCCACAACTCCCATCCAATTTTGTGCAAAAACGGATATAACAGTACTATAGCCAAGAAAAAGAAGCAGCATCGGATGCTCCCCCATTTTCTGAAGAATACTTTTCATGTCTCCTGTAAAAATCAAACTGATAATATATAAACAGAATACAACTACAAAAAGATAAAAGGGTAAAAAGATACTCAGGATAATTCCCAATAAAATCAGCTCTTTACTAGACAACCCTTTCAGCTTTTCAATAAAGCCTATTGATTTCAAAATGAATCCTTTCTCTCCAAATCAGTTGATTCAGATAATAGTAAGCTACCCTTTATTGTACCACTTTTTTAGCAATTTGAAAACAAAGGAAACGTTTACTAGGTAAAAAAGGGGAGCAAAAATACTGATATTTCAAAACTCAAACTTAATGACTAGATTTACTATAAGAAAATCATACCGTAAAGACTAGGTATATGTTAAAATAGTAGTAATATAATAAGGTTTTGACCAACTACCCAAACTATATTTAAATCATTTACAATTCCTAAAGAAAGGAAACACTATGAAATCCTACCAAGCCGTCTACCAAATTCTAGCTAAAGAAACCGACTATATCAGCGGAGAAAAGATTGCAGAAGAACTATCACTGACCCGAACATCAATTTGGAAAGCCATCAAGCGTTTAGAACAAGAAGGCATTGAAATTGATAGTATCAAAAACAAAGGCTATAAACTGGTGAATGGAGACCTTATTCTTCCAGAACTTCTAGAACAAAATCTTCCAATTAAAGTCAGTTTTAAACCCAAAACAAAGTCAACACAACTCGATGCAAAAGAAGCAATTGATTTAGGAAATGAAGCAAACACCCTCTATCTAGCTTCCTATCAAACAGCAGGCCGAGGCCGTTTTCAACGTTCTTTCTACTCCCCACAAGGTGGCATTTATATGACACTCCATCTCAAACCAAATCTCCCCTATGATAAATTACCATCCTACACACTACTTGTAGCAGGAGCTATCTACAAAGCCATTAAGAACCTAACTTTAATAGATGTCGACATAAAATGGGTCAATGATATCTACCTAAACAATCATAAAATTGGAGGAATTCTCACTGAAGCAATGACATCTGTAGAAACAGGCTTAGTCACAGATATTATTATTGGAGTAGGAATCAATTTCACTATCAATGATTTTCCACAAGAATTAAAAGAAAAAGCTGCTAGCTTATTTAAAACATCAGCACCTATAACAAGAAATGAATTAATTATCGAAATATGGCGTGCTTTCTTCGAAACACCAGCAGAGGAGTTATTATACCTATATAAAAAACAGTCATTCGTTCTAGGAAAAGAAGTCACTTTCACACTAGAACAAAAAGACCACAAGGGACTTGCTAAAGACATCTCTGAAAGTGGTAAACTTTTAGTTCAATGTGATAACGGAAAAGAAATCTGGCTCAATAGCGGAGAAATTTCACTCAAGGGTTGGAAGTGAAATGTAAGCGCCCAATAACGAAGTATATTGAAAAATCTCCAGACTAGAGAACTCACTGATAGTTCCTAATCTGGAGATTTCTTATTTGCACTTTTCTTGTACAACGTTATACTAGACTATAGTTAGTTGAGTTTGGAATAGTACGCTGTAGCTGCTAAAACATTTCTAGAAATTAATTTGACTTTCCTAATAGAGTTGTTCATATCTTATTTCAATCTACTATAAAATCAAAAAGCATTATACAATAGTGATATGAAATCAACTAAAGAAGAAATCCAAACCATCAAAACACTTTTAAAAGACTCTAGTACAGCTAAATATCATAAACGCCTTCAAATCGTTCTATTTCGTCTGATGGGCAAACCTTATAAAGAGATTATATAGCTTTTAGACTGTAATCAAACAACGATCTAGCGAAATGTAAAAAATATGAGGAGTTAGGACTCGACTCTCTCCTTCAAGAAACACGTGGTGGTCGTAACCATGCATATATGACGGTTGAGGAAGAGAAAGCCTTTCTTGCCCGCCATTTGAAGGCTGCAGAGGCAGGAGAATTTGTTACAATTTTCTAGGCTCAGGCTGAAACAGTCTCCCAGACTGTTTCACTCCCGAATATAAAAATTTTACTTGATCGTTTTCACATTGTACAACATCTCAGCCGTGCTATGAGTCGTGTCCGTGTCCAAATCATGAATCAATTTGAGCGAAAATCCCATGAATACAAGGCCATCAAACGCTACCGGAAACTCATTCAACAGGATAGTCGTAAACTCAGCGATAAACATTTTTATCGCCCTACTTTTCGTATGCACTTGACCAATAAAGAGATTTTAGACAAGCTTTTGAGCTATTCAGAAGACTTGAAACACCACTATGATCTCTATCAACTCTTGCTTTTTCACTTTCAGAATAAGGAACCGGAGAAATTTTTCGGGATCATTGAGGACAATCTAAGGCAGGTTCATCCTCTTTTTCAGACTGTCTTTAAAACCTTTCTAAAGGACAAAGAGAAAATAGTCAACGCCCTTCAATTACCTTATTCCAACGCCAAACTGGAAGCGACTAATAATCTCATCAAGCTTATCAAGCGCAATGCCTTTGGTTTTCGGAACTTTGAAAACTTCAAAAAACGGATTTTTATCGCTCTGAATATCAAAAAAGAAAGGACGAAATTTGTCCTTTCTAGATATTAGCTTTTCTTCAACCCACTACAGTTGACAAAAATCCATCATTTAGTGGCTATTTAATTGCTAAAAGCTACCAAAGACGAGAGTATAGCAGCTGAGCTACACCGCCATATATCGGGAAGACAGGATTCGAACCTGCGACACCT
>CAURMD010000031.1:0-12447 GCA_963525985.1 uncultured Streptococcus sp.
TAGAGCGCACGCCTGATAAGCGTGAGGTCGGTGGTTCGAGTCCACTCGTGCCCATAAAGTTTGGTCCGTTGGTCAAGGGGTTAAGACACCGCCTTTTCACGGCGGTAACACGGGTTCGAATCCCGTACGGACTATTTTGGAGGATTACCCAAGTCCGGCTGAAGGGAACGGTCTTGAAAACCGTCAGGCGTGTAAAAGCGTGCGTGGGTTCGAATCCCACATCCTCCTTTTTATTAACGCGGGATGGAGCAGCTCGGTAGCTCGTCGGGCTCATAACCCGAAGGTCGTAGGTTCAAATCCTGCTCCCGCAATAAGGCTCGGTAGCTCAGTTGGTAGAGCAATGGATTGAAGCTCCATGTGTCGGCGGTTCGATTCCGTCTCGCGCCATTTTTATATTTTGGAAGGGTAGCGAAGAGGCTAAACGCGGCGGACTGTAAATCCGCTCCTTCGGGTTCGGGGGTTCGAATCCCTCCCCTTCCATTTTACGGGCATAGTTTAAAGGTAGAACTAAGGTCTCCAAAACCTTCAGTGTGGGTTCAATTCCTACTGCCCGTGTTAATAGAATTATGGCGGGTGTGGTGAAGTGGTTAACACACCAGATTGTGGCTCTGGCATGCGTGGGTTCGATCCCCATCACTCGCCTATTTTATATTATTGGGGTATAGCCAAGCGGTAAGGCAAGGGACTTTGACTCCCTCATGCGTTGGTTCGAATCCAGCTACCCCAGTTACTATTTGCCGGCGTGGCGGAATTGGCAGACGCGCTGGACTCAAAATCCAGTGTCCGCAAGGACGTGCCGGTTCGACCCCGGCCGCCGGTATAGTATAGAGTTAGGAACGTTGTTATTCTTCGTTCCTTTTTTATATTAGTTTTGGTATAATTATAGTTATTCAAATTTTATTTAGATTAAGAAAGTGTAGGATAGTATGTCTCGTTCTATCGATTTATTAAAACATCGGTATCTGAAAAATATTAAAGAAAATCCTGAATTGTTTGTCGGAATTGAGTTGGAGTATCCTGTTGTAAACTTGGAAGGGGATGCTACAAATGTTGAAATTATAAAGGATCTATTTCATTATTTAGTTTCCGCTCTGGATTTCATTGTAGAAAAGGTAGATGATTTTGGCAATCCTATCCAGTTAGTAGATCCGATAAGTCAGGATGCTATTTTATTTGAAGTTTCCTATACAACGATTGAGTTTGCGTTTGGTAAGGCTGAAACGATTCAAGAGGTCGAAAATCGTTTCAATAATTATATGGATGTAATTCAGAGAAAATTAGGCGAATCCAATCATGCTATCGTTGGTTGCGGTATTCATCCTAACAGGGATAAAAATGAGAATACTCCAGTTGCTTATCCACGCTATCAGATGTTGATGGATTATTTGAATTTGAGTAGAAATATTACTAAATCAGATTTACATCATTTCCCTGAATATGGTGCTTTTATCTGTGGGAGTCAGGTCCAGCTGGATGTTTCAAAGTCTAACTACCTACGGGTGATTAATGCTTTTACCCAAATTGAAGCAGTTAAGGCTTATTTATTTGCCAATTCTGAGTTTTCGGGTGCAGATTGGGATACGAAAATTGCAAGGGACATCTTCTGGGAAGAATCCATGCATGGCATCTATCCAGAAAACGTCGGGGTCAATGCTAGACTCTTTAAAGATGAGGATGATTTTTTTGACTATCTAGATCATTCTGCAATTTTTACTGCGGAACGTGATGGACAAACCTATTATTTTTATCCGATTCAGGCAAGGGACTATTTGCCTACATCTGAAATCCAAGCATATGCTCTTAATGGGGATGAGATTCTTATTTATCCTCAAGAGAAGGATTTTGAAACTCATCGTAGTTACCAGTACCAAGACTTAACGACTCGAGGAACAGTTGAGTTTCGTAGTGTGTGTACACAGCCACTTGATAGGACTTTTGCTTCTGCAGCCTTTCACTTGGGATTGTTAGTTAATTTAGATAAGTTAGTAGCTTACTTAGAAACAGCACCTTTCTTTAAGAAATTTGGTTGTGATTATAAGTTTTTAAGACGACAATTTTCTAAGAAAAAGCTTACAGATGAGGAAGAAACTACGATTATTGAATTTTCCAAAGACTTACTTATCCTATCTGAGGAAGGACTGGAGATGAGAAATAAGCAAGAAATGATTTATTTAGAGCCTTTGAAGAAAGAATTGGGACTATAATTTCTTTTATAAAGGGAGAATTTTCTGAAAAATCATGATATAATGGAAGAGACTATAGATAAAGGATAGAGAGTAATGACATTAGTTTATCAATCAACGCGTGATGCCAACAATACAGTAACTGCCAGCCAAGCTATTTTGCAAGGTTTGGCGACGGACGGTGGTTTGTTTACACCGCTTACTTATCCAAAGGTAGATTTGGACTTTGACAAATTGAAAGATGCTTCTTATCAGGAAGTTGCTAAGTTAGTTTTGTCAGCATTTTTAGATGACTTTACAGCTGAAGAGTTGGACTACTGTATCAACAATGCCTACGATAGTAAATTTGATACTCCATCTATTGCGCCTTTGGTGAAATTAGACGGGCAATACAACTTGGAATTGTTCCATGGTTCAACGATTGCCTTTAAGGATATGGCCTTGTCTATTTTGCCATACTTTATGACAACAGCTGCTAAGAAACATGGTTTGGAGAACAAGATTGTCATCTTAACAGCGACATCTGGTGATACGGGGAAAGCTGCTATGGCAGGGTTTGCGGATGTTCCTGGTACTGAGATTATTGTCTTTTATCCAAAGGATGGTGTCAGCAAGGTACAAGAGTTGCAAATGACCACTCAGACTGGCGACAATACTCATGTTATCGCTATTGATGGTAACTTTGATGATGCCCAAACAAATGTGAAGCATATGTTTAACGATGTGGCTCTTCGTGAGAAGTTGGCAGCCAACAAGTTGCAATTTTCATCGGCTAACTCTATGAATATTGGCCGTTTGGTGCCACAAATTGTCTACTATGTTTACGCCTACGCTCAGCTTGTTAAAACTGGTGAGATTGTGGCTGGTGAAAAGGTCAACTTCACAGTGCCAACTGGAAACTTTGGTAATATCTTGGCTGCCTTTTATGCTAAGCAAATTGGTCTGCCAGTTGGCAAATTAATCTGTGCTTCAAATGACAACAATGTTTTGACAGACTTCTTCAAGACACGTGTTTATGACAAGAAACGTGAGTTTAAAGTAACAACTAGTCCATCTATGGATATCTTGGTATCTTCAAACTTGGAGCGTTTGATTTTCCATCTTTTGGGTAATGATGCGGTTAAGACAGCTGAACTCATGAATGCTTTGAATAGCCAAGGTCAATATGAGTTGACTAATTTTGATGCAGAGATTCTTGATCTCTTTGCAGCTGAATATGCGACTGAGGAAGAAACAGCGGCAGAAATCAAGCGTGTTTATGAGTCAGATTCTTATATCGAGGATCCACATACGGCGGTTGCCTCGGCAGTTTATAAGAAATACCAAGCTGCTACTGGCGATGCGACTAAGACAGTAATTGCATCAACAGCTAGTCCATACAAGTTCCCGGTGGTTGCAGTAGAAGCTGTAACAGGGAAAGTTGGCTTGACTGACTTTGAAGCCTTGGCTCAATTACATGAAATCTCAGGCGTTGCAGTACCACCTGCAGTTGATGGGCTTGAAACAGCTCCTGTTCGTCACAAGACAACAGTGGCAGCTGCTGATATGCAAGCAGCGGTTGAGGCTTATCTAGGACTTTAAGACAGAGGGAGTAAACTCGGTTGGGAAACCAACTGAGTTTCTTTTCATCAGGAGGAAGGATTGTTTAAGAAAAATAAAGACATTCTTAATATTGCCTTGCCAGCTATGGGCGAAAACTTTTTTCAGATGCTCATGGGAATGGTGGACAGTTATCTGGTTGCTCACTTGGGCTTAATCGCTATTTCAGGTGTTTCAGTAGCTGGCAATATTATCACGATTTATCAGGCGATTTTCATAGCTCTGGGAGCTGCTATTTCCAGTGTTATTTCAAAGAGTTTAGGGGAGAAGAATCAGTCTAAGCTAGCCTACCATGTGACTGAGGCGTTGAAGATTACCTTACTATTAAGTTTTCTTTTGGGAGCTTTGTCCATCTTCGCTGGGAAAGAGATGATAGGACTTTTGGGGACGGAGAGAGATGTAGCTGAGAGTGGTGGACTCTACCTATCCTTGGTAGGCGGATCGATTGTTCTTTTGGGCTTGATGACCAGTATGGGTTCCTTGATTCGTGCAACGCATAATCCACGTTTGCCTCTTTATGTCAGCCTCTTGTCAAATGCTTTGAATATTCTCTTTTCCAGTCTAGCTATTTTTGTTCTTGATATGGGAATAGCTGGTGTTGCTTGGGGAACTATTCTGTCTCGTTTGATCGGTCTTATGATTTTGTGGTCACAATTAAAATTTCCTTATATGAAACCGACTTTTGGTTTAGATAAGGAACTATTGACCTTAGCTTTGCCAGCAGCTGGAGAGCGGCTCATGATGCGGGCTGGAGATGTCGTGATCATTGCCTTGGTCGTTTCTTTTGGAACGGAGGCAGTGGCTGGGAATGCAGTCGGAGAAGTCTTGACCCAGTTTAACTATATGCCTGCCTTTGGTGTGGCTACAGCAACAGTCATGCAAGTGGCACGAGCGGTTGGAGAAGATGATTGGAAAAGAGTCGCTAGTTTGAGCAAACAAACCTTTTGGCTTTCTCTGCTTCTCATGTTGCCTTTGACCTTTAGTATCTATGCCTTGGGTGTACCATTAACTTATCTCTATACGACAGATTCTCTAGCGGTGGAGGCTAGTGTTCTAGTGACACTTTTTTCACTCCTTGGTACTCCTATGACGATAGGAACAGTCATCTATACAGCAGTCTGGCAGGGTTTGGGCAATGCTCGGCTTCCCTTTTATGCGACAAGTATAGGAATGTGGTGTATCCGCATTGGAACAGGATATCTGATGGGGATTGTGCTTGGTTGGGGCTTGCCTGGTATTTGGGCCGGAACTCTTTTGGATAATGGTTTTCGTTGGTTATTTCTACGTTACCGTTACCAGCGTTATATGAGCTTGAAAGGATAGGAAATGCAAAAAACAGCTTTTATTTGGGATTTAGACGGGACTTTATTGGACTCTTACGAAGCGATTTTGTCAGGGATTGAGGAAACTTTTGCTCAGTTTTCTATTCCTTATGATAAGGAGCAGGTGAGAGAGTTTATCCTCAAGTATTCGGTGCAAGATTTGCTTGTGCGGGTGGCAGAAGAGCGAAAGCTAGATGTGGAAGTGCTCAATCAAGTGCGTGCCCAGAGTCTGGCTGAAAAGAATGCTCAGGTAGTCTTAATGCCAGGTGCGCGTGAAGTTCTAAAGTGGGCAGACGCAGCGGGGATTCAACAGTTTGTCTACACTCATAAAGGGGACAATGCTTTTACCATTCTCAGAGACTTGGGGTTGGAATCCTATTTCACAGAGATTTTAACCAGTCAGAGTGGCTTTGCGCGCAAGCCAAGTTCAGAAGCGACTACCTATCTGTTAGACAAGTATCAGTTGAATCCTGAGAAGACCTATTATATAGGAGATCGGACTCTGGATGTGGAATTTGCCCAGAATAGTGGGATTCAAAGTATCAACTTTTTAGAGTCGACTTATGAAGGGAATCATAGGATTCAAGAACTAGCAGATATTACTCGCATTTTTGGGGATTGGGAACGATAAGATTGTGTCAATTTTGTGACAGTGACCTAACAAACTATTTCAAGTAACCGAGTTTGTTACAAGGAATAGACAGTTCTGTTAAATAAGCCCGAGAGGGCTTTTTTTCTGCATTTTTTGTGTTATGATAGACAGGTACTCATTTGAAAGGAATTTGAAAGAATGAAGAAAAGAATATTATTAGCCTCAACAGTAGCCTTGTCATTTGCCCCAGTATTGGCAACTCAAGCAGAAGAAGTTCTTTGGACTGCACGTAGTGTTGAGCAAATCCAAAACGATTTGACTAAAACGGACAACAAAACAAGTTATACAGTTCAGTATGGTGATACCTTGAGCACCATTGCAGAAGCCTTGGGTGTAGATGTCACAGTTCTTGCGAATTTGAATAAAATCACGAATATGGACTTGATTTTCCCAGAAACTGTTTTGATAACGACTGTCAATGAAGCTGAAGAAGTAACAGAAGTTGAAATCCAAACACCTCAAGCAGCTTCTAGTGAGGAAGTGACAACTGCGACAGCAGATTTGACAACTAATCAAGTGACGGTTGATGATCAAACTGTTCAAGTTGCAGACCTTTCTCAACCGATTGCAGAAGCTCCAAAAGAAGTCTCATCAAATTCAGAAGTTACAGAGACAGTGACTGCTACAGAAGAAGTGGCACCAGCTACGGGTACTTCTGTCCCAGAGGAGCAAACATCCGAAACAAGTAGTGCAGTTGCAGAAGCAGCTCCTCAGGCAACGACTCCAGCTGAGAAGCAGGAAATACAAGCAAGCACTCAAGCTGAATCAGCAGTGGAAGCAACTACAACGCCAGTAGAAGAAAAAGAAGTCTCATTAAATGAAGCTACACCAACAGTTTCTACTTATCAACCAGAAGAGACGAAAACAGTTTCAACAACTTACGCGGCTCCAGCTGCGCCCGATTATGCTGGACTTGCAGTAGCGAAATCTGAAAATGCAGGTCTCCAACCACAAACGGCTGCCTTTAAAGAAGAAATTGCTAACTTGTTTGGCATCACATCCTTTAGTGGTTACCGTCCAGGGGACAGTGGAGATCATGGAAAAGGTTTGGCTATCGATTTTATGGTACCAGAAAGCTCAGAACTAGGGGATAAGATTGCGGAATACGCTATTCAAAACATGGCTAGCCGCGGCATTAGTTACATCATCTGGAAACAACGTTTCTATGCACCATTCGATAGCAAATATGGGCCAGCTAATACTTGGAACCCAATGCCAGACCGTGGTAGCGTGACAGAAAATCACTATGATCATGTTCACGTTTCAATGAATGGATAAACTAGACTTTGTAATATCATTTTGACGAATGAGATTTAGCTTTCATGATAGGAAGCGAGTCTCGTTCGTTTTTTCTTTGTCATACTCTTCGAAAATCTCTTCAAACTACGTCAGTTTTATCTGCAACCTCAAAGCTGTGCTTTGAGCAACCTACGGCTAGCTTCCTAGTTTGCTCTTTGATTTTTATTGAGTATCAATATGGATGGAAAATGGAAGTTACCATTTTGTAATGATTGAAGCAACATTCTTGCAATCTATTTTACTTTGTATTATACTTGATTAATCAACTATTGATGAATCAATAGAAAAGAGAAAGAAATGATAGAGATTCAAGATTTACTGTATCAACTCCGCTTGTCTGAGCAAGCGAGTACGCAATTATTTGAAAAAAGACTTGGGATTAGTTTGACACGGTATCAGATTTTACTGTTTTTACTGGAGAATTCTCCCTGTAATCAAATGGCGGTTCAGGAGCGTTTGAAGATTGATCAGGCTGCTTTAACACGACATTTCAAGATTTTAGAAAAGGAAGGTTTGGTGGAGCGGCATCGTAATCATGAAAATCAGCGGGAAGTGTTGGTAGAAGCTACGAAGTATGCCAAAGAGCAGTTAGTGATGAATCCACCTCTGCAGCATATCAAGGTTAAGGAAGCAATGGAAAGTATCTTAACAGAGTCTGAAAGAACAGAACTCAGCCGTTTATTAAATAAATTGGTTTTGGGTATTGAAAATATAGAAATTTAAGGAGAAATAGATGTCAATTATGACAATCATTTTAGCAACGATTGTTGCTTTGGAGCATTTTTACATTTTTTATTTGGAAAGTATTGCAACGCAATCAGATGTAACTAGTCGTGTCTTTAACATGGACAAGGAAGAACTGGCTCGTCCGTCAGTAAGTTCATTGTTTAAAAATCAAGGGATTTATAATGCTCTGCTAGGAGTCTTTCTCTTGTATGGCATTTATTTCTCACAGAATTTAGAAATTGTGACTATTTTTGTTTTATTTGTGATTGGGGCGGCGGCTTATGGCTCTCTTACAGCAGATAAAAAAATTATTTTAAAGCAAGGAGGACCAGCTATTTTGGCCTTGATGAGTATTTTACTCTTTAAATAAACTCATACTCTTCGAAAATCAAATTCAAACCATGTCAGCGTCGCCTTGCCGTACTCAAGTATAGCTTCCTAGTTTGCTCTTTGATTTTCATTGAGTATCAAAGAGCAATCCTAGCCTCACTAGTCCTTTTCACTCCAGAATAAGAGAAATATGTTATACTTGTTTTTAAGAAAAAAGTCTCATTGAATTTGTTTTGAGGAGTTAGAAATGAAAGTATTAGTGACAGGTTTTGAGCCCTTTGGAGGGGAAAAGGTCAATCCAGCTTTGGAGGCCATTAAAGGTTTACCAGCTGAAATCCATGGTGCTGAGGTCCGTTGGCTAGAAGTGCCGACAGTCTTTCACAAATCGGCTCAAGTATTGGAAGAAGAGATGAACCGTTATCAACCTGACTTTGTCCTTTGTATCGGCCAAGCAGGTGGAAGAGCTAGCTTAACACCTGAACGAGTGGCCATTAATCAAGACGATGCACGCATTCCTGATAATGAAGGCAATCAACCGATTGATCTTCCTATTCGTCCAGATGGTGCTCCGGCCTACTTTAGTAGTCTACCGATTAAAGCGATGGTTCAAGCTATAAAAAAAGAGGGATTGCCGGCCTCTGTTTCCAATACGGCAGGGACTTTTGTCTGCAATCATTTGATGTATCAGGCCCTCTATTTGGTAGAAAAGAAATTTCCACATGTTAAGGCAGGTTTTATGCATATTCCTTATATGATGGAACAGGTGGTGAATCGACCGACTACTCCAGCTATGAGTTTAGTGGACATTAGGCGAGGGATAGAAGCGGCAATCGGCGCCATTATCGAACATGGAGATCAGGACCTCAAGTTGGTAGGCGGAGAAACTCATTGATAGAAAAAAGCTTGAGGGAAAACCTTCAAGCTTTTGGACGTTTTCGAGCCAGTACTGCTCGGTAAAAAATCATTTTATTGATTTGAATGTAGGGTAGGAGTGAGAAACTAGCAATTCCAAAGGTAATCCAATTGAGGAAGTACCAAGGAAGGAGTTGTAGGTCTAGAATAAAGCGTTGAAATTTGTAGCCTTTCATCAGGAAACGGCTGGTTTTAAGGATTTGTCCTGGTTTGGCTTGTCCTAAGTCTAGGGTGTCACAGAGGAGAAATTCTACCTGAGAATAGGCATAATATTGTGGGATATAGAGACTATTTCCGACAATCATCAAGAGGATACTTGCTAGAAAGTAAAGACCAAAGGTCATGAGGAAGCGTTCAGTTTCAATTGACGTGAGATCCAGATTGGGAAATTCAGGATGGATTGCAACGAATTTCTTTGCTAAAAAGCTACTGTAAAAGAGGAAATAAATCCCGAGCAAACTAGGAATGCTCCATAAGAAGAGATAGAAACGTTTGAGGAGAAGAGTCAAAAAGGTTTGTGAAAAAAGCTCTTCGTTAAAGAGAGTAAGACTATTTTTGACGGATAGTTCTGTATCGGGATTCTTGAGGAGTTTCAGTGTTGTATAAACTGAACTGGTCAGGAGAATCGTACCGATAAAGGAGACTAATAGTGGAAAAAGGTAGGCTTGGAATATATGGCCAAACACGCTTAAAAAGGGTTGTTCTAAAACACTCTCGTTGATACGCTCTAAGGGATTGAGGAAGCCAGACAAGATGACCAGTATACTAGGTAAAAGATAGACGAGAAAGAGGCGGGGATTTTCAGCCTGAAATTGTCTAGCTTGCAGACGAACGGTTTTTAAATCAATTTTTGGGTATTTCATTCTCTCATTATACCATAGTTCGTGACAGTTCCGGCTTTTTTTGATAAAATCATACAGTATGCCCTTGGGCACAAAGTATGAACTGGGACTGTCTTTCCCAGCTTCGGAGGTAAAAAATGTCAGATTCACCAATCAAATACCGTTTGATTAAGAAAGAAAAACACACGGGAGCTCGTCTGGGAGAAATCATCACACCCCACGGTACCTTCCCAACACCTATGTTTATGCCAGTTGGGACACAAGCCACTGTCAAAACTCAGTCGCCTGAAGAATTGAAGGAGATGGGTTCGGGAATTATCCTGTCAAACACCTATCATCTCTGGCTTCGCCCTGGAGATGAACTGATCGCACGCGCAGGTGGTCTCCACAAGTTCATGAATTGGGACCAGCCTATCTTGACAGATAGTGGTGGTTTTCAGGTTTATTCCTTAGCAGATAGCCGTAATATCACAGAAGAAGGGGTAACTTTTAAAAACCATCTCAATGGTTCTAAGATGTTCTTATCACCAGAAAAAGCTATCTCTATTCAGAATAATCTGGGCTCAGACATCATGATGTCCTTTGACGAATGTCCCCAGTTTTATCAACCTTACGACTACGTTAAGAAATCAATCGAGCGTACCAGCCGTTGGGCTGAGCGTGGTTTAAAGGCTCACCGTCGTCCACATGACCAAGGTTTGTTTGGGATTGTGCAGGGGGCAGGATTTGAAGACTTGCGTCGCCAATCAGCTCATGACCTTGTCAGCATGGACTTCCCAGGCTACTCTATCGGTGGTTTGGCGGTGGGAGAAACCCACGAAGAGATGAATGCGGTCTTGGACTTTACAACTCAACTGCTACCTGAAAACAAACCTCGCTATTTGATGGGTGTGGGAGCGCCAGATAGCTTGATTGATGGGGTGATTCGTGGGGTAGATATGTTTGACTGTGTCTTGCCGACTCGAATCGCTCGTAACGGGACTTGTATGACCAGTCAGGGACGTTTGGTTGTCAAAAATGCTCAGTTTGCTGAGGACTTTACACCACTGGATCCTGAGTGTGATTGCTACACATGTAAGAACTATACACGCGCCTACCTTCGTCACCTCCTCAAGGCTGATGAAACCTTTGGTATCCGCTTGACTAGCTACCACAATCTTTACTTCTTGCTTAACCTGATGAAGCAAGTGCGACAAGCCATCATGGATGACAATCTCTTGGAATTCCGTGAGTATTTTGTGGAAAAATATGGCTATAATAAGTCAGGACGTAATTTCTAAAATGGAATTGATATAAGCTAAAAATCCTAAGTTTTCTCTTGGGATTTTTCTTCTTTTTTTGATAGAATAAAGTGTACAATGAAAGGGAGAATAAACTCGTATGCGCATTAAATGGTTTTCCTTGATTAGGATTACAGGTTTACTTTTAGTACTCTTGTATCATTTCTTTCAGACCATCTTTCCTGGAGGTTTTTTCGGGGTAGATGTCTTTTTCACATTTTCAGGTTTCCTGATTACAGCTCTACTCATCGAAGAATTTTCTAAGGATCGTGAGATTGATTTGATAGGATTTTTTAGGAGACGTTTTTATCGGATTGTGCCACCTGTGGTTTTGATGGTCTTGGTGACCATGCCCTTTACCTTTCTAGTTCGCCAAGATTATGTGGCTGGAATTGGGGGTCAGATTGCGGGTGTCTTAGGCTTCATGACCAACTTCTATGAACTTCTAACAGGAGGGAGTTATGAATCTCAGTTCATTCCTCATTTGTTTGTTCATAATTGGAGCTTGGCTGTTGAGGTTCACTACTATATTCTCTGGGGATTGGCAGTTTGGTTCTTATCTAAACAGTCCAGATCAAATGGTCAGTTGAGAGGGATGGTCTTTCTCTTATCTGCTGCTGCCTTCTTGATCAGCTTCTTCTCCATGTTTATTGGTAGTTTTCTAGTAACCTCTTATTCCTCTGTTTACTTCTCCAGTTTAACTCATGTCTATCCATTCTTTTTGGGAAGTATTCTAGCAACGATTGTAGGCGTTCGTCAGACGACTTCCCTCGTCAAGCAGTTGGATAAAATCTGGGATTTACGAAAGACCCTGTTGATTTTTGCAGGAGGTTTTGGCTTCCTACTCATTTTGACCTTCTTTGTCAAATTTACTTATCTCTTTGCCTATCTTATAGGCTTCTTGCTTGCCAGTCTTGCAGCCCTTGCTATGATTTTAGCGGCGCGTGTTTTACATGAAAAGACTCCTAATATACAGGAGCCGAAGATGATTAGCTTTTTAGCGGATACTAGCTATGCAGTTTATCTCTTCCATTGGCCTTTCTACATTATTTTCTCACAGTTGACCTCAAATCTTTTTGCTGTGTTACTGACTTTGATTTTTTCTTATGGATTCGCCAGCCTATCATTTTATGTGTTGGAACCTTGGATTGCAGGAAAGGACACACCTATTATACAAATCCTTCGTCCCCTGCCTTATATTCACGCAATTCTTGCGACAAGTACAGGAATCTTGGCTTTCATTGTCCTCTTAGTGACTTTGTTGGCACCACAAGTGGGAGCGTTTGAGACAGACTTAACTGT